>NZ_JAAHHG010000002.1:17898-67445 GCF_010692555.1 Okeania sp. SIO3B5
ATGGAAAAGAAACTATTGGACAATAGTAAGGGCGATCGCCTAAAAATGCCAAACAAACACTATTTTTCAATGTTCTTTTCCACTATTGTTCAATGGATTCAACAACATCAGGACTCAGAATATGTCGGCAGAGGTATTGATGTGCTGTGGTATTTAGTCGTAGGCGAGGAAAATTGAGATGCTGAGAGACATTTAGATTTTCAACTTCAAAAGGTGAGTTATGGAAAAGAAACTATTGGACAATAGTAAGGGCGATCGCCTAAAAATGCCAAACAAACACTATTTTTCAATGTTCTTTTCCACTATTGTTCAATGGATTCAACAACATCAGGACTCAGAATATGTCGGCAGAGGTATTGATGTGCTGTGGTATTTAGTCGTAGGCGAGGAAAATTGAGATGCTGAGAGACATTTAGATTTTCAACTTCAAAAGGTGAGTTATGGAAAAGAAACTATTGGACAATAGTAAGCACGATCGCCCAAAAATGCGAAACAAACACCTGAATTCAATATTCCGTAGAATTCCCAAATATGCTAGGATAAAATCGTCATTAATATTCAAAATAATCTAAGCCCAATGAAAGCTTGCCAAATATCAATCGAAATTCCCGAATCAGTATTAGAAGCCACCAACGCAGACGCAGCGACATTTGCTAAAGAAATGCGCGTACTAGCAGCAGTAAAACTCTATGAAATGACTCGCTTGTCTGATAGCAAAGCCGCCGAACTAGCAGGAATGTCCCGAGTAGAATTCCTACTCAACTTAGATAAATATCAAGTCTTTCCCTTCACTCAAGAATTACAAGAATTGGAGGCAGAACGTGCCAGCAGCCATCAGTAATACATCTCCCCTGCTTTATTTGCATAGAATAAGCTCCATAGATTGGTTGAGAACTTTATTCGATAGTATCTCGGTTCCCCAAGCAGTAGTTATAGAACTAACAGAAGGAAAGCGTCGAGGCTATGACGTACCAGATTTAGCCATATATCCTTGGTTGCAAGTAGTAGAACCAGTTACCATCCCACCTGAAATAGCCAATCTCGACTTAGGCAATGGCGAATCAGCAGTTTTAGCTTTAGCCATATCTAACACCCAGAGTTTGCTACTACTCGACGATGGGTTAGCCAGATGGGCAGCCCAAAATCTAAGTTTTACAGTGTGGGGAACATTCAAAATTTTGTTAGAAGCTAAATCTCAAGGATTAACTGATCGAATAGCTCCCTCGGTAGAACGCTTACAAACTTCTGGTATGTGGATTTCCCAAGACTTGCGCCAACGAGTTTTAGATTTGGCAGGAGAATAATTCGCCTCTGGCAAAGAGCGATCGCCCCTACAGAAATATCAATGTCAAGCCTGCAAAAGACAATTTGTTCCCAATAACTCCAAAGTATATATCAACAACCAAACCAAAGAATTGATTGATAAATTATTACTAAAAAAAAATAGTTTGGCTGGTATTAAATGAAGCGATCGTTTCACCATAATTTTATCACTATAGCGCTGTGCGCAGGCAACAGGCAACAGGCAACAGGCAACAGGGGGAATAAAAAGCTTATCATATAACACTTTCAGCTATTGGACACCTCCAGCAATTTGTAAATATGCCAGCGCTCATTGCTATACATATACAGGACTACCTAATTAGGTAACATAACATGAATAAAACTTTTATTAAACGACTCTTGATTTTGATAATTGTTGGTTTCTGTTTATTGATTTCTGCATCTAAGATTTATGCTCAAAATAATCAGAACTTAAAACATATCAATAATCCTGTTATTTTAACGGATGAAAATACAAAATATCCTTTGGGATTACATTTAGAAATATTTGAAGATCAGACTAGGGAATTAACTATTGAAGATGTTGTCAATCAAGAATTTACTCCTAGTGATAAAAATATCCCCAATTTAGGTATCAAAACATCAGCAATCTGGGTTCGTTTTCGAGTCAAAAATCAAGCAAGTTTAACACAAAAATGGATATTAAGTTTCAATGATACTCGTACAGGTACAGTAGATTTTTATTTTCCTCAAGGAGATAAAGAAGGATTTAAAACCATTAAAACAGGCAGATTTTTACCTTTTAGCACTAGAGAATTTAACCATCGTTTTTTTATCTTCAGTTTGCCTTTTACCGACAATAACGAAAAAACTATTTATCTGCGCTTAACTTCAAAAGCAGGTTTAGCTATTTCCTTAAATATTTATTCCTTAGAAACATTTTTCCAGGAGGATCAATATCAACTTTTATTTTTAGGAGTAGGTTATGGAATTATTGTAATAATGATTGGTTATAACTTGTTTTTATTTATTTCTTTAAAAGACATAAGTTATCTGCATTTTGTCTTGTTTACTACAGGTTATTTATGTTTTAAATTGTGTCGAGAGGAAATAGGACATCAATTATTTTGGTATGACTTTCCTAGCTATTTTGAGATTCAATCATTCGGAGTCTTATCAATGTATTTTTTCTTGATAAAATTCACCCAATCTTTCTTAAAAACTAAAAAATATCTTCCTAAAATAGATAGATTTTTATTTATTATATCTTTAGTTCTAGTTATAGTAATTATTATATCCATGCCAACAAAATGGAATAATATTATCGTAATTTTTAATGGCATAGTTATTAGTGTCATAATATTAACAACTGCTTTGATCAGATGGAGACAAGGATATAAGCCAAGTAAATATTTTTTATTAGCTATGTTTGCCCCTCTTTTAGGAATAATTATTCGTTGTTTTAGTGCCCTTGGTTTTATACCTTATGGTTTTTATCTACAGAACCGTTCAAATTTCGTTTTTAGTTTATCGGTCTTATTATTTTCCTTTGCTTTAGCAGATAGAATTAATCTGATTCAAGATGAAAGAGAGAAAGCACAAAATGAAGCATTGAAAAATGCTGAACTTAATCAAAAATTAATTCAAGAACAAAATATTGTTTTAGAAAAAAAAGTTGGAGAAAGAACGGAATAATTATCCATTGCTAAAGAAAAAGCGGAAGTTGCCAATCAAGCAAAAAGCAATTTTATCGCTAATATGAGTCATGAACTACGCACTCCTTTAAATGCTATTTTAGGCTTTTCTCAAATTATGATGCGCTCTCAAAGTTTATCTCAAGAACAGAAAGAAAATACAACTATTATCAATAAAAGTGGCAACTATTTATTAACCTTAATTAATAATATTTTAGATTTATCTAAAATTGAAGCCGGGAAAATGACAATCTATCCCCATAATTTTGACTTTTATTCTTTCTTAAACGAACTGGAAGACTTATTACATATAACCGCCGAAAATAAAGGATTAACATTAATTTTTGACTACCAGAATGATGTACCTCAATATATCTATACTGACGAAACTAAGCTCCGTCAAGTCTTAATTAATTTAATCAATAATGGGATTAAATTTACATCTGAAGGGGGTGTGAGTGTCACAGTTGTGAGTCAAAAAGAATCTCCCCTTAATCCTTCCTTGGAAAGGCAAAAAGAATCCCTCCTTAATCCTTCCTTGGAAAGGCAAAAAGAATCCCCCCTTAACTCCTCCTTAGAAAGTGGGGAAAGTTCTGGAAAAAATCCATTCTTAGAAAGGGGGGAAAGTTCTGGAAAAAATCCATTTTTAGAAAGGGGGGAAAGTTCTGGAAAAAATCCATTCTTAGAAAGGGGGGAAAATTCTGGAAAAAATCCATTCTTAGAAAGGGGGATTTTTTCCTCCCTTAATCCTTCCTTAGAAAGGCAAAAAGAATCCCTCCTTAATTCTCCCTTAGAAATTCAAAAAGAATCCCCCCTTAATTCCTCCTTAGAAAGTGGGGAAAGTTCTGGAAAAAATCCATTTTTAGAAAGGGGGATTTTTTCCTCCCTTAATCCTTCCTTGGAAAGGCAAAAAGAATCCCTCCTTAATTCTCCCTTAGAAAGGCAAAAAGAATCCCCCCTTAATCCTTCCTTAGAAAGGGGGAAAAATCATGGAAAAAATCCATTCTTAGAAAGGGGGAAAAATCATGGAAAAGCCACAATTATTTTTGAAGTCAGAGATACAGGAGCAGGAATAGCTGAAGCTGAAATGAGCAAATTATTTGAAGCATTTGCCCAAACAGAAACAGGCAAAAATAGTCAAGAAGGAACAGGATTAGGATTACCCATTAGTCGTAAATTTGTACAGTTAATGGGAGGAGATATTACCGTCAAAAGTAAAGTAGGAAAAGGTACAACTTTTCGATTTGATATCCAAGTTAAAATTGCCAATAAAACAAATATAAAAACTCAAGAAAATCCACGTCATGTCATAGCTTTAAAGCCCAATCAACCCCGTTATAGAATCTTAATAGTGGATGACCGTTCTACAAATCGTTTATTATTAATTAAATTATTACAACCATTAGGATTTGAATTAAAAGAAGCAGAAAATGGAAAACAAGCAATAGAAATTTGGTCAGAATGGCAACCTCATTTAATTTGGATGGATATGAGAATGCCAGTAATGGATGGTTACGAAGCCACCCAAATAATTAAAGGCACAACCAAAGGAAATGCCACAGCAATAATTGCTTTAACAGCAAGGGTATTAGAAGAAGAAAAGTCAATTATTTTATCAGCAGGATGTGATGATTTTGTCAGAAAACCATTCCGAGAAGCCATGATTTTTGAAACTATGAAAAAGCATTTAGGAGTGGAATATATTTATGAATTAGAAAGTCCAGATAAAACTCCCAGTGAATTGCCAAGTTTAACAGTAGGAGATTTACAGAAAATGCCGATAGAATGGTTAGAAGAACTGTATGATGCAGCCAAAGCTTTAGATGATGATAGGATTTTGGAATTAATAGAACAAATTCCGGTTGAAGAATCTTTATTAGCGGAAAAATTAACTAATTTGGTGGATAATTTTCAATTTAAGACCATTAGACAATTAATTGAATCTCTTAAATCAGGATAAATCATAAAAATATGAATAATATATCAGAAAAAAACTCAGAAGGAACTATTTTAATCGTTGACGATCAACTTTCTAATTTGAAAATTTTAGCTACTCTTTTAAAAGATAATAATTATAAGGTAAAAAAAGCCATTGATGGAGAGAGTGCATTAATTTCTATCGAAACGGACATTCCCGATTTAATTTTATTAGACATAAAAATGCCCGATCTGAATGGCTATGAAGTTTGTGAACGTTTAAAAAATTATCCTAAAACTAAGGATATTCCAGTGATTTTTATTAGTGCTTTAAATGAAGTTTTTGATAAAGTAAAAGCATTTGAAGTAGGAGGAATAGACTATATTACTAAGCCTTTTCAAGAAGAGGAAGTTTTAGCAAGGGTTAAAAGTCAGTTAATTATTCAAAAACAGAGAAAACTATTAGAAATAGAACGAGAAAATCTTAAACAAGAAATTAAACAACGCCAAGAAGCAGAGGCGATTTTATATCAATCTAGAGCATTGATTTCTGGTATTTTAAATTCTTCTCTTGATGGTATTGCAGCGATGGAAGCATTGAGAGATAAAAGAACAGGAAATATTATTGATTTTTCTTGTTTAGTTCTTAATCCAGTTATTGCTAGAGCTTTTAATCGAGAACCACAAGATTTAATTGGTAAATTAGTGCTGAAAAAGTTTTTAAATAGAATTAATGATGATTTATTTACAGATTTAGTTAATGTAGTAGAAACTGGAAAATCTTTAGAGCAGGATATTTATTATAGTGACCAAAAAGAAGGAAAATGGTATCATTTCATAGCTGTTAAATTAGGGGATGGTTTTGCGATTACAGTTAGAGATATTACAGAAAGGAAAAATTTAGAATTAACCCTGGAAGAAACTAATAAAGAATTAGAAGCTTTTAGTTATAGTATAGCTCATGATTTCCGCAACCAATTAGAAACCATTGAGTCATTAACTCATTTTCTCCAAGAAGAATATGAAAATGATAATTATACCACTCAAAATGCTCAAGATTATTTTGATTTGATGTTTAAATCGACTGCTCGGACACAGCAAATTATTAAAGATTTACTCACGCTGTCAAAGATTAAAAAAAGTCAAATAACTCTGGAATTAGTGCATTTTAGTAATATAGTTCAAGAAATACTAAGGAAACTGCAAATAAAAGAACCACACAGAAAAGTTGAGTTAGTAATTCAGCCTAATATTAAAGCTACAGCAGATCTAATATTTTTAACAATAGCTTTAGAAAATTTAATTGATAATGCTTGGAAATATTCATCTAAAAAAGATTTTACTCATATTGAATTTGGAGTTTTATCCGCAGATAATCAAAAATTAGATTCAATCATTAATCAATGCTTTTTATATTACAAAGACAAAAACTTATGTGCACAAAAATTAGATGTAATTTATTTTATTAAAGATAATGGAGCTGGTTTTAATATGGAAATATTCACAGAATTATTTACTCCTTTTAAGCGATTCCATTCAGATGATGAGTTTGAAGGAACTGGTATTGGTTTGTCAATTGTGAAAAGGATTATTAATTGTCACCAAGGTTTAATTTGGTGTATTTCTCAAGTGGAACAAGGAACAACTTTTTATTTTACTCTTAATAGCAGTAGAAAAAGTTAAAAAAGAAAGAAGGAGTCAGGAGTCAGGAGTCAGGAGTCAGGAGGGAAGAAAGAAGAAGAAGGAAGAGGAGAAAAAGGAGAAAGTTTTTTGGTCGCGCTCTTACCCGGACATAATATTAGGAGTCAAATTAAAATAGCGATCGCTTCACCTTATCTCCAATTATTCCAACCAATTCGACAAATCCTCCAAACTAATAAAACTTAAAATTGCTCCTCCTAAATCTTCTAACCTTTCCATAGATAATTGTTGAATATTTTCTGTTATTTTTTCAGTTACTTCTCCTAAAAACTTTCTCTCCAGTTGACCTAATATTAATCTTTGCATTGATAACTTACCAACTTCCAGTCCCTCTTGCCGTCCCTCCTGTAGTCCCTCCTCTCGAGCTAATAGAACTTCACCTGTACGATCTTCCAAAAAAAATTCCCGCTTGTGTACTTCCTCTAATTCTTTTCTAGATAAATTTGCTTGATTGGCAATATTTAAAGCTTGCTTTATCTCTTTTATTTCTGCCAAAGTATTAGGAATTATATCTAAACTTGGAGCTGACTTCATAAAATATATCCATTTATCTGTAATAGTTTCTAAATCTTCTAACTCTTTGGGGAATTTCGGTAATTCTACAAATATCATGGCAACTTCTTCGTCTCTATAGTCAAATAACTGATCTTTCTCTTTAAATACAAAATGATTTATATATTTAGCTGTTTCTTCAAACATTTCAAAATCTGTAATTGTTAAAGAAATTACTGGTTTTAACTTGCGATATCCTTCCCCATTTTTTAATTGATTGCCATAAGTTTTACATAGATTATAAACTACTCGTTTTTCAAAAGCCAGAACATTCAATACTTGCATTTCAATAATCACATTGGAGCCGTCATTTAAGATAGCTTTCACATCTAGAGAACTATCTTTTAAACTCATAGTATCTCCCGGATTATATTGGTCAATTATTTCCAAATCTTGAATCACAGATTCACCATTATATATCAGGGCATTCAAGAAGCTAATCAAGATATCTTTACTCTCAGTTGAACCAAATATTTTTTTGAAGGCAAAATCTGTTTTAGGACTAATAAATCTCATGGTTTTACTCTATAATTAGGGTTTGCGCTCAAAAGTCTTTTTGCGCTCGGCAGGGAGTAGGGAGTAGGGAGTAGGGAGTAGTGAAGAGTTAGGAGAAATCAGGAGTTGTAGAGGATGTACTCCGAAAAATTATCCCAAGATTTTTCTGTATCTATCTTACCCCAATACTCACTTTTTGAGCTTTCTTATACCAATTCCCAAAAATAATGCTATACTTCCAATAAACTTCAGTTATTAAGTAATAATAATGATTCAGTAATGTTTGCAAGGATTATCGGCATTAATCAAAAATATCTTATGCCTTTAAACCCTACTCCCTACTCCCTACTCCCTACTCCCAAGGAAATGTAGCAAAACTTTTGAGAAATGGTATTAGGCAAATACCTGCTACTTTTTCACTACCTCAACAGGGCAAAACCTTTATATATCAAGACTTTTATATTTAATCAGCAAGCCCTAAATAAAAAATAAAATCAATTATCGTACAGAAATTATCAGTTATTTCCCCCTATTCCCTATTCCCTATTCCCTATTCCCTATTCCCTATTCCCTATTCCCTATTCCCTATTCCCTATTCCCTCTTTTCTGGAGATGTCTACTGATAACTGAAATGACTCCTGAACTACTGACTAATTTTTTTTCTCACTTCTAGTCCGCAAAAATTCTCCAACAATTGCAATCGCTCCTGAGCCTAAAATTAAAATTACACTCAGGGCATTAATATCAGGTTTTACCCCTGTACGAATCCTACTAAAAATTTCCATTGGCAAAGTTGTTGCCCCACTTCCTGAAGTAAAACTAGCAATTAAAAAATCATCCATACTTAGTACAAAAGCTAGCAAACATCCAGATACAATTCCTGGTATTAATTGAGGTAACAATACTTGTAAAAAAGCTTGTACTGGAGTTGCCCCCAAATCCAGGGCAGCTTCCTCTAAATTAGGGTCTAAATCTGCTAATCTTGTGGAGACAACTAAACCCACATAAGCTAGACAAAAAACAATATGAGCTGCAATAATTGTCCATAAACTTAATCTAATTGCCAATGCTGCTAAAAAGACTAAAGTCGCAACAGCGATCGCTATATCAGGAATAATTAATGGTAAATAAGAAACACCTAAATATAAAGATTTGCCTCTAAATTTATATTTTGCTAAACCTACTGCCATTAAAGTACCAATAATTGCTGAAACAGCTACAGCACAAAGAGCTACAGTTAAACTATTTTGTAAAGCATTTAAAACCCTAGTATCTTGAAAAAGCTTGACATACCATTGCAGGGTAAAACCATCCCATCCTGCACTATATTTAGATTTATTGAAACTATAAAAAGTCAAGACAAAAATTGGCAAGTACATAAAAAAGAACATTAAAATTGTAAATATTACTTGCCAAGAAATCTGAAATTTTGATTGAGATTTAGACATATCTATTGGGATATTATCTTCTGGATTTATTAAAGTATTTGTCATCTTTAAGTCGTTAGTTAATCTTGATTTTTTGTTGAAAATAGGGAGTGTGGAGTAGGGAGTAGTCTTATAAATTAAAGAACTGCTATATTACTTTTAACTTTTGACTTCTAACTTTTGACTTTATACTGTACCTCATAGATTAAAGAACTGCTATATTACTTTTAACTTTTGACTTCTAACTTTTGACTTTACTTAGAGGGTTTACCATCGCCAAATTTTAGTAAAAGAGCGATCGCTATACTTACCCCAAAAATCATAACCATACTTAAAGCAGAGCCAAACCCCCAATTTTGAGTAGCTCCTAAAAATTGATTATAAATTAATCGAGCAGCCGTCATACTAGAAGCACCACCCAATAATTCAGGGTCAACAAAATCTCCTAAAGAACTAATAAAAACTAATAAAGAACCAGCAGCAATACCAGGTAAACTTTGAGGAACAGTCACTTTCCAAAAAGTTTGTATAGGGGTTGCTCCTAAATCTGCCGATGCTTCTAATAATCTCCGGTCTAACTTTTCTAAAGAAGCATAAAGAATAGTCACAATATAAGGTAAATAACTATAGCTCATACCAATAAAAACAGCCGGAGTTCGATTCAATACTTCTAAAGGAGGTAATCCGATAATGCCAATAACTGAGTTTAATACACCAGTGGGTCGTAAAATTGTAATCCAAGCATAAGAGCGTAATAAAGATGAAGTCCAAAGGGGCAAAACAAAACCTAATAAAAGTAAATTTCGCCACTGTTTGGGTGACATTAAAGCAATCCAATAGGCTACAGGAAATCCCAATAATAAACATAAAATTGTTGTACCTGTAGCAAAATAAATTGAACGCCAAATTACTTTTAAATTAATCAGGTCAAATACTCGTAAATAGTTGCCAATACCATCAGGATTTACTAAATCTCCCGGCCGAATATTTTCTACTAAACTCAGTTGGAAAATTACTAAAGTTGGCAAAACTAATATTAACAGTAACCATAAACCTGCCGGGCCCAATAAAACTAAAGGACCCAACAGTTTAGAAAATGTTTGACTTATACCATGTTTGGACAGAAAATTAGGGAAAGCTGGAGCAGATGATTTAGTAGGTGTAGTCATATTTGTCAAGTCAAAATTCAAAAGTCAAAATTCAAAAATAATATTGTAGAAATTGGAAAATTTCTCAAGCATTGGGTTCTTTTATCAAGTCAAAATTCAAAAGTCAAAATTCAAAAATAATATTGTAGAAATTGGAAAATTTCTCAAGCATTGGGTTCTTTTATCAAGTCAAAATTCAAAAGTCAAAATTCAAAAATAATATTATCGAAATTGGAAAATTTCTCAAGCATTGGGTTCTTTTGTCAAGTCAAAATTCAAAGGTTTAAAGCCTCTCACTCGCCGTGGATAAACGAGAAAAAATTTTCCTTTTATTCAATCCTATCCGTTTTAGGGAGAGATAATTATTAATTATCAATTATCCATTATCAATTATTGAATTCCTCCTTCTTCTTTACCGAATAATTAAGGTTTAAAGCCTCTCACTCGCCGTGGATAAACAAGAAAAAATTTTTCTTTTATTCAATCCTATCCGTTTTAGGGAGAGGTAATTATCAATTATCAATTATCAATTATCAATTATTGAATTCCTCCTTCTTTCAATTATCAAAATAATATGGGTCGCGCAACCCTGACTTTTAAGGCGAAATATTTTTGGAGGGTTGCTCAAATCCCCGTTACAAAAATAACTTCTGACTTCTGACTTCTGACTTCTGACTTCGTTATCCACTTCTTAACTTCGTCCAGTATTCATCATAAACCTCTTCATATTCACCCAGTGGAGCTAAACTTTCACACTTTTCAATAATTGACTCTGGGGG
The DNA here is from genome assembly GCF_010692555.1 of Okeania sp. SIO3B5. GTDB lineage: Bacteria > Cyanobacteriota > Cyanobacteriia > Cyanobacteriales > Microcoleaceae > Okeania. The sequence goes on from NZ_JAAHHG010000002.1 coordinate 28,896, forward strand.
AAACAAAGTAGGATCTTCTTTTAGTTCTTCCGGTAATTTTTGATAAGCTATCCGAGAAGGTGTAGCAAAACTGAGTCTCTCCACAATTTCAGCAGCTATATCTGGCTGTAACATAAAGTTAATCCACTGATAGGCACCATCAGGGTTAGGAGCATTTTTCGGAATTACTAATGTATCCATCCACAGAGATGAACCACTGCGGGGAGTAATATATTCTAAGTCTTCATTTTCTGGTTTAATTTCTGCAGCATCAGAAGAATAACACATGGCTATCAATAAATCTTCTACCAAAATTTGAGAACGCCAACCATCTGTAGTAAAAGAAGCGATCGCTGGTCTAAGTATGAGTAACTCTTCATAAGCTCCCCTGATACTTTCTATATTGGTAGAGTTATAGGAATATCCCAGCTTTCGCAAAGCACACCCCATCACCTCCCGCACGTCATTAACTAGAGTCAGGCGCTTCGATATTAAATCTTGATTTTCCCAGAGATACTCCCAGTCAGTGGGGGCAGTTGGTAACAGTTTGCTATTGTAAATTAAACCAGTAGTACCCCAACTTATGGGTACACTATAGGTATTACCACGGTCATATATAGGGTCTTGAAATTCTGGGAACAGATCGTCTAAACCCAGAATTAGAGAATGGTCTAACTCTGTCAACAAACCCAGAGATTCCATTTTTTGCACCATATAATCAGATGGATAGATGATGCTATATGCTCCACCACCTCCAGCTTGTATTCTAGCTAGCATCGACTCATTAGAGTCAAACACATCTGCAACTACTTTGATTCCTGTTTCATCGTAGAAGCGATCGAGCAAATCCTGGTCTGTATAACCTGCCCAAGTATAGATATAAAGTAAATCTGAATCTCCCTGCATTCGGGGGTTGGATTTGACTTCAGCTAATCTCCAACCACAACTAGAAAGAGCTGAAGCTGCGATGGTAGCTACTGACGTTTTGAGAAATTGACGTCTAGAAGTGCCAGCATCTTGCTTGTCAACAGATGTAGCAATCACATTTCCCCGATATTTCTCGAAATTAGTTGGAGGCACTTTTAACAATTAATAATTAATAATTAATAATTAACAATTACCTCTCCTTGAAAAGAAGAGGGTTGACGCTGAAGGAAAATTTTTTCTTCTCTTGGTCGATTGGATATGTCGAGGAGACCTCGCCATCCCACCCTACGGGAAGCTGCACTACGACCGCTTTTTTCTCCTTGTAAAGGATCGGTAATTTTTCAATCAATAGTGAAAATTTAGTTTACGTTATTTGTTATCTTGTCTCGCTGAGAGCTAAACAATCTTGTTTTGCCCAATAAAGATAGATAGGAGTATCTGCGCTGGGCAAAGTTCCTTCTGTATTGGGTTGTCTTACCGTCATGCGATCGCCTGACAACAAATTTACATGATAATATACATGAGTTCCCATATACATTACATTGATTAACCTACCTTCAAAACAATTTTCTGATACATCTGGGGAATAAAGACTTAGATCTATTTTTTCTGGCCGCACACTGACGACTACGGAAGCACCTACATAAATCTCTCCATTTTTTGCTTCTTCACTAACTGTTGACTGTTGTACAACAATTTGAATACCACGATCTGTCTCAACTACTATATTTGAATGATCGATAAATTCAATTCTACCCTGAAATAAATTCGTCTCTCCAATAAAATCTGCTACAAAAGGACTTTCAGGCCGCTCGTAAATTTCTTGAGGGGAACCTATCTGCTCTATTCTACCTTCGTGCATCACCGCAATACGGTCAGACATACTCATAGCTTCTTCTTGATCGTGAGTTACCATCACAAATGTAACGCCTAAATCTCGATGTAAGCTAGACAATTCCATTTGCATTTGTTTGCGTAATTTCAAGTCTAGGGCACCAAGAGGTTCATCCAATAATAATACTGCAGGACGATTTACCAATGCCCTTGCCAAAGCTACCCTTTGTTGTTGCCCACCAGATATTTGATTGGGATAGCGATCGGCAAATTTTTCCATTTTTACCAGTCGTAAAGCTTGTGCCACTTTTTCCTCAGTTTCAGTTTTTCCTAAACGTTTAATTTTTAGTCCAAAGGCAATATTATCTTTGACACTGAGATGATTAAATAGAGCGTAGCTTTGGAAAACAGTATTTACAGGGCGACGGTAAGGGGGAGTTTGATTCATGGATACTCCCCTAATCATTATTTCACCTGCTGATGGGGATTCAAACCCAGCAATTAAGCGTAATGTTGTGGTCTTGCCACAGCCAGAAGGGCCAAGAATACTAAAAAATTCTCCTTGACGGATATTCAGGTCCACACCTCTTACTGCTGTATGGCCTTCAAACACTTTGAATACTTTACGCAGTTCAACGTCGTTTTGGGTGTCGGTTACTGTTGTCCCTAGATTAAGTGCAGTTTGAGTCATGGTTGTTATGTCATAATCGGGGAATTTACTCTGGAAATTTGGGTCTTATTGAATTTAAGTCTAATGTTTTTCAATATTTTAGCAGTTCTGGCTATTACGTTTCATCTATTTCGAGTAAAAGTAGCTTAATTAACTGGAGGATAATACAGACATTTATTACATCTGTTATTCCAATTTGAAGAAAGAATACTATACTTAAGTAACACTTAAATAATTAAATAATTAAATAATTAAATAATTAAATAATTAACATATAGCAATTCCCAAAAAGCGTGAGGTGCAAAACTCCTTGGTTTTAGGAAGTAGGGAGTAGGGAGTAGTAATTATGGTTCCGTAGGAATCGATAAAGAAGAAAAACAACTGTAACTCATTATCCTAAAACAATTACAAATCAATACTTTTGACTTTTAACTTCCGCGTAGCGACACTAGGATATCAAAAATCAGATTTTCTATTTTTTTAATCTCCTACTGCAAAAATATTTTGGGCAGTTAATTTAAACTCTGGAAATGTAGGAGAAATAATTTTTTTATCTCCTCTAAATTGTTGTACTTGATATTCCCCATCAATTAACTGATAAATTGACAAAGTTGACTGTTTGGGGTCGCCGATATAACGTTTTCCTCATAATCCTAAATAATCAACTATCCAATATTCTGGTATTTCTAATTTCTCATAATCAATTAATTTATGACCATAATCATCACGCCAATTTGTACTCACAACTTCAATAATTAGCTTAATTGTTTTTCCTTGAGTAATTGTGGAACGTTTTTTCCATAAAGGCTCATTTTTAAAGCAGATTTATCCAAAACAATGTAGGAGGAAATAATTGATTTATATAGTGTGATAATTGATTTTATTTTTTATTATTGGAGATGTCTATTCTGTCAGTAAATAATCATCATTAGGTGAAGGAGATAGCTCCGGTTTAGGAGATGATTTTTCTATTTGCAGGTCGTCTTTTTTTTCAGTAGATTCTTCTAACTGCTCGGTAGATTTTTCTGAGGATGGTTTAGCTGTTTCTGGTTCATCTTTTTTCTCGATAGATTCTTCTGTTTCTGTAGATGATTCTTCCGATTTTTCTTGTTTTTCCCATTCTGCAACTGGTTTAGTTAAAACATTTTTGAAATTGACAGATAATAATAAAACAGACACCTCTTTTGGTGGTTCTCCTTCTGCTTCTACTTGAGAATATATAGAAGTACCATCAAAATCTGCTTTTCCTAAAAACAATCTCCTAGTTCGCTCATCTTGAAGTTTAATTTCTACAGTAATTTCTGGTTTTTCTAAACCATATTCAGATAACTGAGAAACAGGAGTATTAATAGAGCGATCGCTTTTTAATCCTGTTATTTGGTCTAACAAAAATTCTACTGTTGGTAGAGCTGCTTCTTTTTCTACAGGTGCAGTTATTTTCCAAGTTGTTTCTTCGGCATTTTCATCCTTTGTTAAAGTTAATATTTCTGATTCTTGTTTGATAGAAATAGCCTGAATTTCTTCTGAATCAAAATCAAATACCTGCTTTTGTTGTTCTTGCAATTCAGTTTGTTGCTGCTTACCTCTAATTTCATAAAAATAAACAAACCCACCTAAAGCAAGTGCTGTTAATATTAATGTTAAAGTTGTTCTCTTGATTTTCATATTATTTAGTTTGAGGGAGCAGTTTAATAATTAATAATTAATAATTAATAATTAATAATTAATAATTAATAATTAATAATTAATAATCACCTCTCCTTTAAAAGAAGAGTATTGACGCGGTAGGAAAAATTTTTTCTTCTCTTGGTCCATTGGATATAGTGAGGAAACCTAGCCATCCCTCGACCGCTTTTTTCTCCTTTAAAGGAGAGACTTTAAACGTTAATTATTCAGTAAAAATATTCCCGAACGTCAGTTGTACTACCAATTTGAAAAAAGAATGCTACAAAAAGGTAGACCTCGATCGGATATGCTTAAAAATAGCTAATCCAGCTCATTAATGAACTGGAGTAGCTATAGAATTCAGAATTCAGAATTCTAAATTCTAAATTCTAAATTCTAAATTCATTATCGTCTTCGCCACCAGATTATTCCGCCAATTGTAAACCCTAAAAGTGGTAAAATAACTACTGCCATCCAACTTAAAAATCTAGCTTGTACCAACTTCATTGCAATACGACGATTTGTGTTTTTTCTCGGACTAATAGAAAGAGTTTCTTGTTCTGATTTACCTAACCAAGAAACTGAATTAAGAAAAACATCTTTATTGAGTTGTTGTTGAAACCAACCATTTGTTGCAAATTGAGAATTTCCTAACACTACTAAACGCGCTTCTTCAGATGTATTTTCTGATTTTTCTACTATTTCTGTAGGGTCAAATTCATCTGGTGGTTGACCAGGAAGTGGGGGAATAACTTCTGCTGAAGTTATCTCTTTTTGCTCTTCTAACTCTGAATTAGAATTTGCCACAGGTTCATTCGGTGGTTGACCAGGAAGTGGAGGAATAGGAGTAAGGTCCAATCCTGTTTCATTACTTTTTTCCACAGCAGAAGAACGAGTAAAAGCTACACCTATAGATAATGGTCCAAGGCGATCGCGACCCTCATTAAACTGTAACTGACCCCTTAAATCTGTTTCGGCCCAACTTTGGTCATTAGTCCAAATTAGAGGACTTTCTACTATTCCATCCACGGTTTCACTTTCTATAGGCCGTGCAAAAGGATACAATGAAATACCATTACTAAAATCATCAGTAATAGGATGTTCTCCATAGCTGCTAACTAATACCACCCAAGGGTCAAGACCTACTAACCGACCAATATTTGGGTCATCTATTGCCAGGCGATCGTCAACTAATACTCCCCATTCTTCAAATAAATCATCTAACCCAGGGTTAGTGCTTGGATCTAACATGATAAACAGACCACCACCTCGATCTAAATAGTCTCTTAAAGCGGTAACTTCTGCCTCTAAAAATTCTCTTTGCGGACCGGCAATAATTATTACATCTGCATCTTCAGGTACTTGAGAAATACTTGCCAAATTTATCGACTCTACTATATATTTTTTATTTTCAAGAGCTTTCAGAGCTTCGGAAAAGCCTCTTTGCCCTTCTTCTAATTCTCTTTCACCGTGACCTTGAATAAAGTATATTTTTAAAACTTTGTCGCCGAGTATTTCTTCTATGCTATTAGTTAGTTTAGATTCTGTGAGAGGTTCTAGTTTTCTATTAATAATAACTTCTTTTCTTTCTCCTGCTTCAAGATGCATTTCTCCTAACTGTTGAACTCCAAATTCGTTAGCTTTTCCTGGTTGTTCCTGGGGGTCTACTAACTCAAAATTAAATTTACCATTTCCCTGTCTTTGATAGTTTTCTATCAGTTGAGTGTATTGAGGATTTTCCCCTCGGTCAAATATCCAAAGCTTGACTGGTTGTTCGAGATTTTCTAATACTTCAATAGTTTGTGGTGATAATGTAAATTTTTGGTTTTCAGTAAAGTCTATTCTAGTTTCGTAGCGAACTGCTAGAAAGTTAATTAATCCCAGAATTACTAATACAGAAATCGTGGCAAAAATTGCGTTTGTACCTGCTTCGGTTGCTCGGCCACTCCACCAGGTTGTAGTTGAGTTTTGTTCTACTGAATAAACCTGATAAAAAATCCACAAACCAATTATGACTATGCCAGTAGTTATTAAACTTAATGGTATAGGTTCCCAAGTTCCTGAAACAACACCTGCTGATACACCGATAATAGTTAAAATTGGTCCTAACCAAAATAAATAATTCCAAGTACCTTTGATAATTTTCATATTATCTTTTTTTTCAATCTCTAAATTGTCTCGAATAGGAAATTAGGAATAACATATAAATGATATTATAAATAAATTTAGGAATTTATGCAATGCAATAGTTTATACCTAATCTGATTTAGAAAAGCTAATAGAGAATTATTATAATTAACTTTTAAAAAAAAAGCATTCAGCGGTTAGCTATTAGCTATGAGTTGGGTGCATCTCATAGCAAGCAAAAATACTTTTTTCCTATATATTCCCTGTTCCCAGATCCGGTGTTCCCTGTTCCCTAAAAGCGATAAATTTTTGGCTTTATTCACGCATTGAGATGCACCCTATGAGTTATTATATAATTCATTATCTTGAAAGCACAAAGTCGTTGCTTGCATAAGTTCAAAAGCTGATAGCTGACTGCTAATATAACAATCCTAAATAAGTTGTAAAAAACCAAAAAGTAGATAAAAAAACTGAAACCCCTACCTGTTCCCTGTTCCCTAAAAGCGGTAAGATTTTTATACACAAATAAAATAGGAGGGTGCATCTCATAGCAAGCAAAAATACTTTTTTCCTATATATTCCCTGTTCCCAGATCCGGTGTTCCCTGTTCCCTAAAAGCAATAACTTTTTGGCTTTATTCACGCATTGAGATGCACCCAAATAGGATTGCTATAGCTGTTTGCGCAGCAGTCCCCAGGAAATGCTTACTTCTTAATAATCTAACATCACATTTAATCCAGGTAAAACATTTTCACCTGATAACATAATAGGCATAGTTACAATTTCTACCTCTTGATTTTGACGATAAATTTCTACTTGTTTTTGTTGAGGATTAATTAACCAACCTAACAATAAACCTGATGCTAAATATTCTCTCATTTTTGCTTGTAAAGGTGGAAGTCGATCGGATTTAGACCGTAATTCAATCACAAAATCTGGACAAATAGGAGGAAAACTTTCTCTTTCTTGTTGAGTAAGATTTTCCCATTTTTCTAAAGATACCCAAGCAACATCAGGGGAGCGGTCGCCTCCTCCTGGTAAACTAAATATAGTAGAAGAACTAAAAACTATTCCTAACTGAGTTTGACGATTCCAAAGGCTAATATCAACAATCAAATTAGCTTCTTTTTGACCACTTTCACCACCTACTGGGGACATAATAATTAATTCTCTTTGAGTATTTCTTTCTAATTGTAATTCAGGATTAGCTTGACACAATTGAACAAATTGTTCTCTAGTTAGTTTTGTAATTGGATTAAGATTTAATACAGTAGTCATTTCAGTTATCAGTTATCAGTATCTCTGGTTGTTTGTGCAGCATTCCGCAGGAAAGCTAGAGGCTTAAAATATTGAATCGAATATTTTTTTCATCCCTTTGTAAAGAGAAGACTTGAGACATTATTGTTTGCTCATAAGTTGAAATACCCTATCGAGGTTAATGATAATTAAACATTAATAATATACAGCAAATTTCGGATAAATAAAGTACAAGGTATGAAGAGTAAAGTCTTATAGTGCGGGCATCTTGCCCGCGATGGTTTTACCTCATAACATATAGGCATCTTGCCCGCGATGGGTGTACCTGATAACATCGGGAAATGCCATATTAATTTTTATAATTAAAATATTTTAATTCTCTACTCCTTCCAAAATACCCACTAAAACTTTCCCCAAGTCTTTTATATCGTCTGGGATTTTAAATAAATTAATATCTTGTGTAATTTGTTTTTCGGCTTTATTTAATTTACCAAAACGCCAGATATCTCCCATTGTGACTGCGCCATAAAAAATATTGTTTTCTTCGACTTCAGCTAATGCAATTAACTCGGCAGCTAGCTGAGTAAAACCTCTAGTTAAATCATCATTTTTCGCTTCAATAACTAATAAACTATTGGTAGAACGTAATAAATAATCCAAATTACCTTTCAACCAATCATTGACTTTCAGATAATATTCAATTCTTAACTGACAATGACAATAATGAACAATTTCCAATAAAATTGGAGAGACTAAAATTTCTCGTCTAGCAGTTTCATTACTTAAACTAACAAAGGGTAAAATATTCTCTAGTTTATTCTGTACTTCGGATAAAATTTCTAATGTTTTGGTTGTCCTTGGCAAAGATAAACGAGATTTAACTAATGAATAATTTAACTCTGCTAAGATTTCATCAGCTTCATAAGGTAAGTCAAAGTAAGACTGAAAAGTATAAGATTGATCTTCTTGTAATATTTTGATTTTAGGCATCGCGAGACTCCATTAATTCAGTTATCCGTTATCAGTTATCAGTCCCTTCTGGAATCAGGGACTATTAACTTCATTGATTGGTCAGGATAAATGGCTTCAATACTATTTTTTAGGTCGGAAATTAAGTAGGTAAGTGAAAAAATTTACAACTACGTCTATAAATAATATAATTGACTCATAGAAAAAATTAAATACTATGGAACAATGCCCGATATGTGATACTAAATTTACTACAGGAAAGGTTAAGTATTGTTCTACTTGTGGTTGGGATTTAACTCCATATCCGATAGATTTTCAATTACCAGAGTATTTTGCTCAGAAGGAACAAGATAAAATTTCTTGGGCTAGGACTTTATGGCAGAAAATGGAATCTCAATTAGGGCAATATAAATCTCAACTCTCTCAACTACAATTTCAATTATCTGAGGCACAGTCAAAAAGAGTAGAATTGGAGGTACAAAATAGAGGACTTTTGTCTCAAACACAATGGTTAAATCAAGTACAATCTGACTTAGAAACTCAGAAAAAAGAATTAGAAGAGCAATTAGAAAATTCAGAGTCTAATCACTCCCTGCTGCAAAGTAAAATAGACAAATTGGAGGCAGAAAATCAAGGGATTTTATGCCGAATAGAAGGGGTAATTCAACAATATTATGACTTACAAACTCAGGAAGAAGAATTAGAAAAGGAATTAGAAAATTCAGAGTCTAATCGTTCCCTACTGCAAAGTAAAATAGACAAACTGGAGTCAGAGAATAGAGTATTTTCATCCCAAATAGAAGGGTTAAATCAACAATATTCTGACTTACAAACTCAGAAAAAAGAATTAGAAGAGCAGTTAAACTTGTCTCATTACAAATCTTTTCACTTGCAAACTGAAAAGGAGAGGTTGGAGCAAGAAAGGAAAAATTTTTTGTCTCAAATAAAACAGCTAAATCAAGAACTATCAGATGTAAAAAATGAGTTATTTAAGTTGCAACAACCCAAAGGTGGAAACTCTAGAGAAAAAAAAGATATGTGGGAAATCTAAAAAAATTATTACACATTAATCCCTTATTGCTTGTTGCTATTCTCGATGAGTAAATTTATTTTGCACAACTACTAAAATTAATTCAAATCAATTTTGATTTTTTTTCCACTTAAATAAATATCTGTACTACTTAAATTACTACTTAAATCTTGTTCTAGTATTTTTATCATTTGTATAGTTTTTTTTAGTTGTATATCCGCTTTTTTTAACTTTCTATCCAGCGCCCTAATTTCAGCTCTATTAATCCATTTCTTAATTAGATTACTACTTTCTAAAATATCAAGTTGATCCTCAATTTTTCTAACTTCTTGCTGCTGCGATCGCGCCTGTTCTGCCAAGATACAATATAATACAAAAGCTACAGGAACATCAAGATTTTTAGGTTCAATTTTTCCATTATCTTTGTCTTGAGCAAGCTCCTTACCTAAAGTAATTGGACATATCATTACTAACCAACCAGAATTGGGAGCAAATAAAGGAGGAAACATTTTTTTGACATCTTCCATTAATTCTCTTTTTTCTCTACGATAACAATAGTCATACTGAGTAACAATAATAATAATTGGAAAAGATTTTTTTCGAGCTGGTCTTCTATCAATACTCAAATATTGAAGATACTTACCCATGAGGTTAGCTTTACTTTGAATTGCAATCTTTTGCAGATTAGCATCAGTAACTGGATCTTTTAAATATTTACCTGATATACAGAAGAAAAAGCCATTAGATTCAGCAGCATAATCTCTAAGTTCTCTAACATTATCGTCACTAGATAGGTCTAACATAGAACTACCACGGTAGTCCAGCCACTCAAAATCTATCAATGGTTTGTATGCGTAGCAAAGTTCAAAGTTGTAGATTGTATTTTGATCGGCAGTTGGAGGCCAACGTTCATCACCAGTTCCGTCCACAATTGCTGACCATAAAAGAGTTAGTCGAATGCCTTCATCTGGATCAGTTGCTTTGAGGCTGAATGTACTGCTATCTTGAATAGCTGTATACATTCCTACCATAAAGCAGGTTTTGCCTGAACGTGAATCTCCTAGCATTAGAATTTTAATTTTCTCAGACATTTTGCTCTTCTTGACTCAACTAATGATATTTGGAAATTTGAATATCAACGACGGTTTTTTTTATTTTTAGTTATTGAAGTTATTGAATCTTTAGTTGTAATGTGGTCAAATATTATTCCTAGATAAAAGCCAAATATTATACTGATAACTATAGCTATAGCTAATATATAGTTTTGCCTGGTAACTAAGAGTATCAAAAAAATAACAATTGAGATTAATAATATTGTAATTATACGTTTCCAGGAAATAGAATATAATAACCTTTTTATAAGAGTATCAAGTGAATTACTGGAGGTATCTCTTCTATTGGAACCATCTCTGTTGTCAATTTTTGTAATGTTTGAGGAATCATTTATAACTTTTGAATTCCGTTTAGGTAACTTAGATAACTTTAGATGTTGAGTTAGATCAGAATTATAAGTTGTGGCATTTGAGAATGGTCCTTCTAAAACATCTTTGTTTTGGGGAAGACCCAGGCAAAGAGAGACAGGTATATATTTATGTGGATAATCAAAGAACTTACAACAGTTTTCCCACAATTTTTGTCTATTCTCTGGATTGTCAGGGCAAATAAAAGCTCGATTTTCTCCTTCCAAACACGGGATAAATTCTGGGGGTATAAATTTATCAATATAACCTATAGATTCTGTCACTCTAAAATAGTTTAGTTCCTCCTTATAAGGATATTCATCAATCTTTCCGTTAATTATTTGGTAATCTTTGAGATGCCATGATTTTTTTAAAGATATTAATAAATACTCAGGCTTAAAAAATTCAAAGTTTTCTAAGCCAGGCAAAATTTTCAATGAATTAAAATTATATTTGTTGATCTGAGCAACATAACCAACAAAAATATGGAGTGGTCGCCCACCACCATCCTTGGCCATATGTTCATACCCTCGCTTGGAACCAATCAATTCTTTAGCCATACAAGTTACGCCGAAAACACAATGCTTATGATTTTTAAATAGAGACCAACGAGGATTCCCCGGTAACTTCTCTCGATATACTGTAGTCCCATGAATATATTTGCGTGCCCAATTCTGTTCTTCTTTTCCAAAATCATCAGGGATGGCCAGAAAACGATAATCTGCTTCTTTGGTTCTACCGTAAATTATTACAGACCATAAGGTCATAAATTTATACCTCTAACTCTACAATTAGGGACATCATTTCATATATTATCTACTCTTTTATTGAATTTTCAAATGAAGACCTCTCCTGCAAGAAGAGGGGAAATATACACCCCCTTTCTTCTATCATGGGAACTGCTTTAACGAAGTCAGAAGTCAGAAGTTAACCCACCCCTAGCTCCTAGGACGGGAAATAGGGGATTTGAGTAACTATCCAAAAATATTTCGCCTTAAAAGGCGGGGTTGCGCGACTCATATTATTTTGATAATTGATTGTTAAATCTGGAATATTACCATTAAAATTATCTATATAGGCATTTCCAAAAAAGAATCTAGGAGCGTTAAATTCAACATCTTACAAAGGTTTGAAAAAGGGTTGATGATTTTGAGAGATATCTATCTAATAGACATCTCCAATAATAAAAAATAAAATCAATTATCGCACTCTTATTCATTAATTATTTTTCCTTACTCCTGTACAGAGAATTCACGTTTGCGCAGCATTCCGCAGGAAATCGCCCTTACTCCCTCTTTCCTAGAGATATCTATTGTTAAGAGCCTCAATATTATAATTGTTTTAATATCAGAAAAAAAATAAACTAATTATGACAAATATCTCTCAGCGTCGTTCTAGTCGTAAGAATCAACCCCAAGAAGAGCGCGACTTACTCTTAATGGTTGTACTAACATTTTTTAACTTTGGCAGCGGTGCCACAACTATCTTGGGAGCGATACAGATATTACCAGTATATTTAGCTTGGACTGTTGGTGGTGCTGTTCAACTAATGTTGTTTCTCTTACAAGCTGGATTAACCGCAAAGCGTACTCCTTTACGCAAATGGTTGGCGATTATCATACTAGCTAGCGCCAGTGTTTATACTAGCTTTTTTACTTATTATGGAGAATTAGCTCAAGAAACGAATGAAAAGCGGGCTATGGATCGCGCAATCGAAGCTCATAACAGATTAGTTTCAGAGGTATACACGCCAATAAAAGACCATCTTCGAGATTTACAGCAAGAAGCTAACAATCAGAGGGCAATTGCCGAAGCAGAAAAACAAAGAGGCATTACCACCGGAGAGGTTGGTTATGGACAGCAAGCAAGGAAACTAGATAAGCTAGCTCTAGACAAAGAGATTAAAGCTGAAAATTTTCAGAATACAGTTAATGAACTGCGTCCATTGTTTGAATACAATTTTGAAAAGCTCGAACCAAAGGATATCCTGAACAATGATAGAAAAGCTCTATCTTCTGCACCACAAGAATTTCGTAATAATTATCCTGAATTAAAGCGTGGTGACTACATAGATGAAGGATCGGAAATTTCCTTACTTGCTCCATATCTTAAAGTAAGGAATCAGGAGGAAGCTGCTTTCATAGCTTTGTTAATTGCAGTAGGAGTAGATGGAATGGCAATTATGTTGGGAACGGCAATTGTTACTAAGTTGGTACCACCGGAAGAACGTCGCTCTCCTGTCGCTGTTGTTGGTAATTCTATTGCTACCTCTATTAGAGAGGTTAGAACATCCTTTGCCAAAGTAAATAATGCAGGTAGAGAGTCTTTTCTAGCAGAAGACGAGGATTTGCAAGCTGCGGTAGAAATGGTGACTTTGAATGTGAAAGGAAAAGGTTCAGATTTTCTCAACAATTTTTACTATGCTATCTCGGAAATAGAACCACATACTATTAATTATTCAGCACTGACAGAAAAATATAGAACAGATGAGAATATGCACAATCCAATCCGAGCATTTATTGACAAACTAAGAGAACCAAGAAGAGCATGGGTGGTAAGAAACAACAACAATACTGAGTGGGTAGTACCACCGGAACATTATCATCAACTTGTAAATTGGCTACAAAAAGAAATTAAACGCCAAAAATTTTCGGAAGCAGAGATGGGGGAAGAGATAGATTTTGGTTTTGGATTTTCTGAACTTCAAGAAACTCCTGTCCAATTTAAGATACCAGTAAATCCTAATTCTAACTAAGGGTTATGTCTGATTAAGTTCGTGATTAAGCGGATTTCATATTACTCAAATAAAACAGTAGTTATAGTGCTTTGAAACATTCATTATTACAGCGTTTCCCATTGTTATGAGGTACACCTATCGCGGGCAAATTGTTATGAGGTTCACCTATCGCGGGCAAGATGCCCGCACTACATGATTTTTACCATTTACCCTGTACATTATTTAACCGAAACGTGCTGTACATACAAACCAACTAATAGACTCATTATTATATGTATCGCTAAGGTATATTTTTTCCATATAACTAAAAGTACCAAACCAATAGAAATTGAGATTAATAATATCATCTTAATTAGAAAACTTCTCCTGTCAAAAGAGTGTGATGAATTATGTGTTGTCTTGGAAGCATATCTTTTGTAAATTTCTGTAGTGTTCGAGGGATTATTTGTAACTTTTAAATTCCTTTTAGATAACTTTCTATTTAGAATTGCATAATCTTTAATTGTAATGTGTTCAAATATTATTCCTAGATAAAAGCCAATTAATAGACTCATAAATATAGCTATAACTAATATATAGTTTTGCCTGATAACTAAGAGTATCAAAAAAATAACAGTTGAGATTAATAATATCGTAATTATATGTTTCCAGGAAATAGAATGTAATAACCCTTTTATAGGAGTATCAAGTGAATTACTGGAGGTATATCTTCTATTAGAACTATCCCTGTTGTCAATTGCTGTAATGTTTGAGGAATCATTAATAACTTTTGAATTCCGTTTAAGTAACTTAGATAACTTTATATGTTGAGTTGCATCAGAAGTGGTGGCATTTGAAAACGGTCCTTCTAAAACATCTTTTTTTTGGGAAAGACTCAGGCAAAGAGAGAGAGGTATATATTTATATGGATAATCAAAGAATTTACAACAGTTTTCCCACAATTTTTGTCTATTCTCTGGATTGTCAGGGCAAATAAAAGCTCGATTTTCTCCTTCCAAACATGGGATAAATTCCGGGGGGATAGATTTATTAGTATAACCTGTAGATTCTGTCACCCTAGAATAATTTAGTTCTAAGTTATAAGGATATTCATAAATCTTTTTGTTAATTACTTGGTAATCTTTGAGATTCCACGATTTTTTTAAAGATATTAATAAATACTCAGGCTTAAAAAATTCAAGGTTTTCTAAGTCAGGCAAAATTTTCAATGGATTAAAATCTTCGTTTATCTGAGCAACATAACCAACAAAAATATGGAGCGATCGCCCCCTAGCATTTTTGGCCATATATTCATATTGTCGCTCAGAACCAACCAACTCTTGAACCATACAAGTTACGCCGAAAACACAATGCTTATGATTCTTAAATAGAGACCAACGAGGATTCTCCTGTAACCTCTCTGGATACACTGTAGTCCCATGAATATATTTGCGTGCCCAATTCTGTTCTTCTGTTCCAAAATCATCGGGGATGGCCAGAAAACGATAATCTGCTTCTTTGGTTCTACCGTAAACTATTACAGACCATAAGGCCATAAATTTATACCTCTAACTCTACAATTAGAGATACTAATTCATATATTACCTCCTGTTTTATCGAGTCTTTATGGGATACAAACCTTTCTTTCCCTTCTTCCCTCTTCCTTCTTACCGAATTATTAATTATTCATTATTCATTATTAAATAATTATGGTATAGAGCCTCCCCTTTTAAGGGGAAAAAAAATAAATAATATTTCCTTATATTCAATCCTCTCGGTTTTAACTAGAGGTAATTATCAATTATCAATTATCAATTATCCATTAATGAATTCTTCCTTCCCATTTAAGACCGCTGAAACCGTAAAGCATCAATTGATTGAGCAGTTAAAAATACTCCCAAAACAATATAACTCAATAACATAACTATACTGCTAGTATCTACAAGTCCCTGAATAATATTAGTGTAATGTGTCAGCATTGATAAATGTCTTAATGCCTCTGCTAAAGGACCACTAACATTATTTGCTACAACATCAATTACCCACAAAAATAATACTAATGCAAAGGTAAGAATGGCAGACAAAATTGTACTATCTGTCAAAGAAGAAATAAACATTCCTAATGATAATACTGCTCCTGCAAGTAATATTAAACCTCCATGTCCTAACAAAAGTAACACTGGCGAAATAGGTGGTTCAGCAGCACTAATAGCAATAGCTTCCAAGCCTAATAATGGCAACACCATAGAAGTATAAAACGTTAATACAGCTAATAACTTTCCTGTTGCTACTGCCCAATTTGTAATCGGAGAAGTGGCTAATAATTCTAAAGTTCCTCTTTTTCTTTCTTCCGCATATAAACTCATAGATAACATCGGCAGTAAAAACAAAGAAAGAGAACCCATAATACCCAGATAAGCTTTCAAAAATTCATATGGTGCATCAACTGGCGGTTCAGTAATTCCTAATTGGTCTCTAGTCGCAATTTGTTGAATAATTCCATCTGGTCCTAATAAAATAGCAACTAAAAAATATCCTCCCAATAGCCAAAATATTCCTGTAATTGCATAAGCTAATGGTGATGCAAAATATCCCTGTAATTCTTTTCTGTAGATTGCCAAAATATTGCTAATTATTACTAGCATCGCTTAAATTCCTTTTGATTTTTTTGTAGTCTGGAAATGATATCAAATCCGGTTGAATACTTATTATATAGTTGAGGTGCGACACGTTTCTTAAAAGGACAGAAATGTCTGAATTAGGAGGTATTATTCGTAATGAATAATAGATAACTTATACATAATATAGGTGAGTAGGAATATCATATCCGATATGAATACAAGTCCTATCGTCCGGGTGTTGGATTGAAAGCATATCCCTGGGTTCGGGAGATTGAACATCAAAGAACCTACATCAGCAATAGGGATAAAACTGAATCAAGAAGTTAACTGGGACAGAAAGATTCAGGAGCAAGATGATATGACCAACAATATGTGAATCTTAAAAAGCTCAGTTATTAGAAGTAGCCAAATCCAGGGTAGGGCTATGCCAAAAAGGCAAGGAGAAGAGGTGAAAGGAAATTCAGCTCCCGACACAACACCCCATAAGTACCCCTGAGCATTGAGAGAGTCTAAAGTCATCAAACAATTATGTATAGGAACGTGGGAACCCTTAAATATCTCCAATCTGAAAATTACAAAGGTCGAAAAAGGTTGGTAGCATTTCAAGCGCAAGATATTTAGGGAGAAGATTTGACAAAAAGCAAATGCCTGAATGTAATGTTCACGGATAAGCTGACGTGTCAACTCTTGCAGAAAAGTAAATTGAGGAGTAACATTTAATGCCTAATATCAAAGGATGGAAAGATATCGACTGGAAAATAATCAATCGATATGTGGACAAGATGCAAAACAAAATATACTTAGCCAGCAAAAGTGGAAATGTCAGGGAAGTCCGCAGGTTACAGCATATAGTCCAAAATAGTTTCAGGTGTAAACTCAGCGCTATAAGGAAAGTCACACAAGACAATTCTGGCAAGAAAACTGCGGGAATAGATGGAAACAAAAGCCTCACACCCACGGAAAGATTTGCTCTAGCAAAGAGTATGAAACTGAACGGCAAAGCCAAAAAAGTCAAAAGAGTAGAAATACCCAAATCTAACGGCAAGGTCAGAAAGTTGGGGATACCCACCATAGAAGACCGAGCAAAACAAGCCTTAGCCCATATTCTACTAGACCCAGAATGGGAAGCCAAATTCTCTAATAATTCATACGGATTCCGAAAAGGGAGAACGTGTCACGATGCCATAAGCGACATATACATACAAATCGGACAAAAACCGAATAAATGTCATGTATATGATGCAGATATTAAAGGATGCTTCGACAACATCAACCACGATTTTCTTCTAAATAGGTTAAACACTTACCCAAAACTAAGAAGACAAATCAGAAGTTGGTTAAAATCAGGAGTACAAGTTGGATTCAACAATTCACTAGATACATATGAAGGAACCCCACAAGGGGGAGTCATAAGTCCACTTCTTGCCAATATAGCATTAGATTACTTTGACAAGAAAATGGACGAAATAGTGGAAAAAGAAACAACAATGAACGGAACTGGAATCAGAAAAGATTTCTCCTACGTTCGATATGCAGATGATTTCGTACTCATCAAAAAAGAGAGTGAAAAAGCGTGTATCGGACCAATAAAGAGAATGAAGAGAAGAATTCAGGGAAAAGTAGAAGAAGCTCTAAAGCCTATCGGTTTAGAAATAAGCCAGGAAAAGACCAAATGGACAAAGCTCAATGAAGGGTTTGATTTCCTGGGGTTTAACGTCAGGACATACAAAGTTGGAAAGTATCGCGCAAACAAAAGTGGATGCAAGATATTAATTAAACCCACAAAGAAAGCAATCCAAGAGCATTATAGAAGTCTAGCAGAAACGGCACAAAAATTAAAGAACGCTCCCAAAATAGCAATCATATCCGGTTTGAATCCTATCATCAGAGGATGGTGTCAGTATTACCAAAAACAGGTCAGCGCAAGAGCATTCGCAAAGCTAGACCACATGGTACACAAGCTAATTATGAGAATACTACACTACAAATGTCCAAAAACAGGAACGAAGAAAATAGTTGAAAAATACTTTGAAAAGAAAGGGGATAGAAATTGGTGTTTTGGGAATTTGTTATGGCATAGAGATACAAAGATTGAAAGGCACGTCAAAGTCAGAGGAGATAAAAGTCCTTACGATGGAGACACCAAATATTGGGGACAAAGATTAAGCAAATATAACTGCTTAACTGAAAGAGAAAAACATCTACTCAAAAGACAGAAGGGCAACTGTGCAATCTGTGGAGAACCCTTTAAAATTACAGACACCATTGAAGTAGACCATATCAAAGCAAAATGTAACGGTGGTTCCAATACATGGAGCAATCTTCAATTGGTACATAAACATTGCCACGAAACCAAAACTCCTCTGGACATAAAAGAAAAGAGAGAGAATGGCTCCAGACTCGGATAAGCAGGAGAGGAGCCGGATGAGGTGAAAGTCTCAAGTCCGGTTTTGAAGTAGAGTTCCAGGGGTAATCCTGGTTCGACTATTAATAGTAGGGAACCCACCCCTCGCCCCTCCCCCTCCCAGGAGGGGAATTTGGGGAGATGGGAGATTAAATAGACATCTCCGATAATAAAAAATCCAATCAATTATCGTATATGGCACAGAAATTATCAATTATTTCCCTATAGGAACATTGTATGCAACGTCCCTACTCTTTTGGAGGAGAGGTAATTATTAATTATTAATTATTAATTATTAATTGTTGAACGATCGCCTCAATTTTTCTTTTCTTGTTGAGCATCTGTTTCTGTCACATCTTGCCAAGGATCGGGAAGTAAGTTTTGATTTTTCTGAAGTTCAATATTTCGGTCATTATTAACTTTATCTATGAAAGAATTTGCCGATACCTCAATCGATGAATTTTTAGGAATATCACCTGTAGTTAACCCTAAGAAAACATCTTCTAAACTAGCACGAATTCGGCGCAACTCGCATAAACTCAAACCATTAGAAATTATAGTATTAGCAATTTCTTTTCCTGGTTCCATATCTGGCTCAGATTTTATTTGTATTCTGAAGCGACTTTCATTATCTGACTTAATTTTTTCTAGAGATTGAACCCCCGGAACTTCAGCTAATAATTTTAATCCTGTTTCCATTGCCAGATTTTCTCCCTCAATTTCTACTTCATATCCCCACCCACTTGCTGATTTATTACTCATTTCTTCAGGACTATCTGTAGCCACAATTTTCCCCTGATTAATAATTGCCACTCGATTACAAGTCATACTAACTTCCGGCAAAATATGAGTAGATAAAATAATTGTATGGTCATTAGCCAAACTTTTAATTAAATTTCTCACTTCAATAATTTGTCTAGGATCAAGACCCACAGTAGGTTCATCTAATATAATTACTTGCGGATTGTGTACCAAAGCTTGAGCAATTCCCACCCTTTGTTTATATCCTTTCGATAGTTTTCTAATCAAAACTTTCTGCTTATTTAATAAGCCACATCTTCTCATTGCCAACTTAACTCTAGCAGAGCGATCGCCCGCAGGAACTCGTTTAATTCTTGTCACAAAAAATAAAAAACTTTCCACAGTCATTTCTGGATACAAAGGCGGAATTTCTGGTAAATAACCAATCAATTGTCGTACTGCCATAGAATCTTCATGGACATCATAACCAGCAATTTTAGCCGTGCCACTCGTAGCAGGCAAATATCCAGCTAATATCCGCATTGTTGTAGTTTTACCTGCACCATTCGGACCTAAAAATCCTAATATTTCTCCTTGTTGTACAGCAAAGGATACCTCCTTAATTGCTGAGGTTGAACCATAAATTTTGCTTAACTTCTCAACTTCAATCATTATGACCTTAAATAAGCTATTAAGTATAAACTTTTAATGATAAACTATTCAATAGGTAAAATAGCAATTTCCATTCAAATTCAGCTATTAATTATAACAGAGAACAGGGAACAATTGATAATTGATAATGGATAATTGATAATTACCTCGGGTTTTAACCGTTATGGAATTGAATATAAGGAAATATTATTTCTTCTCTTGGTCCATTGGATATGATTAGGAAACCCATCCATCCCTCGACCGCTTTTTTCCCCTTAAAAGGGTCGGCTTGAAACCAGAATTATTTAATTATTAATTATTAATTATTCGGTAAAACACTATATTTAAAGTTAAATATCAAGATATTTATACCATTTAGAACTAATCTAGGATTGGGTAAATATTTTAGAGTTATTAAATCGGAATTTTATTAATGCCAACTAACAGAAGTAGTGTCATAAATTCTTTCTGTTAATAAGAGTTAAATGATTTATCTAAAATGATTGTTATTTAAAGTTTTTAGCCAAATCCATATTTTTCTTGACTTTTTTTAGATACTGATGTTCTGTGAAACTTGATCGGATTGTGTTTATAATAATGTTTTAACGATTTCTTAAGGATTAAAAAGATACTGATGAGTGCAATTCAATTTATTCAAGGTGTTGATGAAGAGGCTATACCAGAAGTACGTCTAACCCGTTCTCGTAGCGGTAATCAGGGGACGGCCACGTTTATTTTTGAGAATCCCAAGGCTTTAGGCCAGGATGTTACTGATAATATTACAGGAATGTATATGATTGATGAAGAAGGCCAAATTAGCAGTCGCGAAGTTAAGGCCAGATTTGTTAATGGTGAGCCGAAAGGGCTGGAGGGACTTTATGTGATGAAATCTAAAGAAGATTGGGACCGCTTCATGCGGTTCATGGAGCGTTATGCTAAAGATTATGGTTTAGAATTTAATCCAGCTTAATGTATTTAGGGGCTGAAAAAGTCCTAAGCGTGAGGTTAGGGAACACCGGAATAGGGAATAGTTTTCGCCTTACTTTAATTTCATGACTTTACAGCTTTACCTTGTACTGTTTGAAATTTTCAATAGTTCTCAATACTTTACTTTAAATAATCAGAGCTTCAAATTTTTCAGTAAGCCTTATTTAACCCCAGGTCAGTAATTCTTAAACCTGGGGCTTGTAACTGTTGGCTAAAATCTGGTATTATCTATAAAAATCTGGTATTATCTGTTTATGCTACTTGGATTCAAAACTGAACTGCACCCAAATAAGCAGCAAAAAACATTACTGGCTAAACACGCAGGTGTAGCTCGTCATGCTTGGAACTGGGGATTATGGTTAACTAGAAATATCCTTAGTCATAATTCCAATAATCCTGATAGTAAACTTAAATTTCCTACTGCAATCGACCTGCATAAGCTTTTAGTAGCAATGGTTAAACCTAAGAACTTTTGGTACTACGAAGTGTCTAAATGTACACCTCAATATGCTTTAAGATATTTATCTCTAGCTTGGAAGCGTTGCTTTAACAAAATTTCTGGTCAACCTAAATTCAAGAAAAAAGGTAGAGATGATAGTTTCACTTTAGATGGTTCCATATCATTAGGTTTTAATCGTATAAAGTTACCTCGAATTGGTTGGGTAAAAACCTTTGAAATCTTGCCAGATAATGTTACTCCTAAATCTGTAACTATAACTAAAAAAGCTGATAGATGGTTTGTTAGTTTTAAGATAGACTCAGCTTCCATAAATACTGAGAAATCAGTAGATGTAGTTGGTGTAGATTTAGGTGTAAAATCTCTGGCTACGTTATCCACGCTCTGAGGTTTTTGTTGGTGCCAAATCTTACAAAAAGTTAGAATCTAAACTATCACAACTTCAATACCTTAACAGACATAAAACCAAGTTTTCGCTCTAACTGGAAAAAAGCACAACTAGAAATAGCTAAACTACACGCAAAGATAGCCAACATCAGAAAAGATGCATTGCATAAACTGACTACTTATTTGGCTAAAAACCACAGCCAAATAGTAATAGAAGACTTAAATGTATCAGGTATGATGTCAAATCACAAGTAGGGGCGATTCGCGAATCGCCCCTACAAGGCTGTTGCTGACATGGGTTTTTATGAGTTTCGTAGACAGTTAGAGTACAAGTGTGAGTTATACGGTTCTCAACTCACCGTTGTAGATAGATGGTTTCCTAGCTCTAAGACTTGCAGTAGGTGTGGTTTTGTTAAAGAGTCTCTGTCTTTATCTGAAAGAGTGTTTAACTGTGAACACTGCAATTTTAGCTGTGATTGCTCCGCAACGCTAGCGCGAACGAGATTTGAATGCAGCGTTAAATTTAGCTATGGCGGGCAGTTTGCTCCGCAACGCTAACGCGAACGTCCGTGTCAGCCTGTGGACTGGATAACGCCGACGTTGCCAGGTAGAAGCAGGAATGGAACAGATCATCATAGATTTTTATAGATTATCGTAGGTTTCTAAGAACGGATTTAGAATAAAGTTATTTTGAGAAATTCCTAAAATTTATAGATATGGATATAGATATCCCTCATCCAACTCCTGAAAATATTTCTTTAAGTTGTGCTGTCATTACAGTTAGTGATACCCGCACTCCAGAAACAGACAAAAGTGGTCAGTTACTCCAAGAATTGTTGAACAATGCTGGTCATTCTGTAGCAGCATACATAATTATCAAAGATGAAAAATTGGAAGTTGTCAAACAACTGCAACATCTATGTCAGATAGAATTTCTAGATGCTGTAATCTTGAATGGTGGTACAGGAATAGCTCCCAGAGACACAACTTACGATGCTATTGAGAATTTATTAGAAAAAACTTTACCTGGTTTTGGGGAATTATTTCGATGGCTGAGTTATCAAGAAATTGGCTCCAGGGCGATCGCTTCTCGTGCTGTTGCTGGAACTTATCAAGGTAAATTAGTGTTTTCACTTCCAGGTTCTAGTAACGCAGTCAGACTAGGGATGGAAAAACTAATTTTACCAGAAATAGTTCACTTGAGAAGGCAGTTGCGTGGAGATTGATTCCAGTACAATTAGCGATCGCTACTATCGGATAATTACTGATAATAAAGTTTTTGTTTGTAATTGGGCTTGAGCTTCTGCAATAGTTACTATTAGGGCTAAAGCCCAACTACGAGCTTAATTATAACTGTTCTACCGAACATCATATAAGTGGGAGCAGGCATCCTGCCTGTCTCCATCCTGCCTGTCCCTGCCAGGGAATGATATCATGTCCGGTAGCATCGGAGCGTGTATAAAATTAAGGTGACAATAAGAGAAAACCTTCTGCCTCCTGCCTCCAGCATAGCTGCCTTCCTTCCACCAAAGTCTAATTCTTAAACCGGACATGATATGAAAATATCAGGAACGGGCAAGATGCCCATTCCACAAAACTATAACTATATTTACTCTAATTCCAACTTTTATAGCTCTTTTGAGCAATTTCTCAGCCTCAAATCATCATTCCTGACTTCAATTTTGTTGGTTCCGCAATACTAACGGACGTAACAATATTTTATTTTTCAAGAGATTTACCGCTCTAGAATAATAAGGGTCTGATATAGTAGCGATCGCCCCTGGTTGCCTATACAAACGTCGTTTTTGAGAATCTGTCAAATTTATACTGACATCAGGAGTAACACCTTTTTTACTAATATCAGTTCCTTTCGGAGTATAATAATGAGCAATAGTTACTGCTAAACCCGAACCATCTGATAAAGAATGTACTGACTGTACCAAAGCTTTACCAAAAGTTTGATCTCCCATAATCACAGCACGACCATTATCTTTCAGTGCCCCTGCTAAAATTTCACTAGCACTCGCTGAGTCACCATCTACCAAAACCACTATTGGTTTATCAGTTAAAGCTGAACGGTTTGCCCGCAATTCTTGCTTGTCTCCATTTCGGTCAACGGTACTAACAATAGCACCTTTATCCATTAACATCCGAGCAATATCTATACTAATGCGCAATAAACCCCCTGGGTTGCCCCGCAAATCTAAAACATAACCATCAGCATTTTGATTATCCAGATTTTCGATCGCCTTCTGCATCTGTTCTCCCGCATGGGCACTAAATTCTTGTAAATGGATATACCCAATACGTTCATTCCCTTCACGCTTAAGCTCGTAACGAACTGCTTGTAATTCTATTCTCGCCCTGGTTAAAGTTACATCAAATTCTGCTTCTCCAGAACGCATAACTTGCAGTACAACATCTGTACCCACATCACCTCGAATTAGTTTTGCTGCTGCTGAGACATTCAAACTAGCAGTAGGTTTGCCGTCAATTTCCAGGATTTGATCTCCTGGTAATAAACCTGCTTTCATAGCTGGAGAATTTTCTACAACGTCCACTACCGTAATTACTTTGGTCAGCTCATCCTCCTTTAACTGCATTCCCACTCCAGACATTTCCCCAGATGTTTGATTAGTCAAAGTTTTGAACTGTTCCGGATCTAGGAAACGAGTATAGGGGTCATTAAGTTCATCTAATGCTTGGCGTAATGCCTCATAAGCTTGTTCCCTAGAAGTATAATTTTTCTCTAACAAAGTTCGCCTAGTCTCTTGCCAATCTGTCTGATTAAAACTACCATCAACATATTCTCGATTGACAATTTGCCATGCTTCATCCAGAACTGCTTTCGGGCTATCTTCTAAGCTTGCCCCAGCAGGCTTACTCAGGGTAGGGGCCAATAAAGATAAAGCTGTGGTTGTAGCGATCGCTGCACTGTACAAAATGGCTTGAAGAACGGAGTTGCGTTTTGAGGCTGATTTCATTGAATTTTTTTAGTAGTTGGACATTTATTGATATTGACATTCCCACTAATTTATGATATATGGGATAATATTTTCTTGAAAGAAGTCTAATATACTACAATATTAGCTGAATATATTGATTATTGTATCTATAGTGACAAGGGAATTTACTGTCAGTCAAATAGACATTTCCTCCATGCATAGAGTAGGGAATAGGGGGAAAGAATTGATAATTTCTGTAGTTTTCTTTACATAAAAATTTAAGACATGATGGAAACAAAAGCCAAAACTTCAAATTGGCTAGGTTCATTCGTAAATCTAGCAGTTTTCATAACAGCTTTAGGAAGTATCGTCACTTTACAGGTATTCTGGCCCTCAGAAAATTCTCCCTTAAAAAAAGAAATCGTTTCAGACATGGCAGATAGAGTAGAAGCTGAAGAAAAAGAAGCTCTACAGCTAAAGTTATTGAAGGCATCTCCGACTTTTGGATTTGATAATTTGATTGCAGATTGGGTGTTTCTCCAATTTCTGCAATATTTTGGGGACGACTCTGCCAGAAATCAAACAGGCTATTCTCTTAGTGAAGATTACTTTGATATCATCACCCGCTTAGATCCAAGATGGGTTGATACCTATCTATTTGTGTCTAACTCTTTATCTATATATGAAGGTAAACCAGAAGTCGCTGTAGAATACATGACTCGTGGTACTGATGTACTTTCTCCAGAAATAGATCAGAAAGCTTGGCAAGTATGGAGATGGAAAGGTATAGATCAATTACTGTTAGTAGGTGATATTCCTGGAGCAATTGATTCTCATGAAATGGCAGCTGAATGGGCTGAAAATACATCGTATCAAAGCTTAACATCTCTGTTTAGACAAACAGCAAAATTTCTGAAGCAAGACCCTGATAGTAAATTAATCAAGTTTAATGCTTGGTTATGGGTATACGGTCAAACAAGAGACCAAAGAGTACGCGATCGCGCTCAAAAAGAAATTCTCAAACTTGGAGGGAAAGTAGAAATCGATCAAAATGGAGAAACTCGTTTTGTCTTGCCAGAAGCTTCTGAATAAAAGAGGGAACAGGGAATAGGGAATAGGGAATAGGGAATAGGGAATAGGGAATAGGGAATAGGGAACCCACCCCTAACCCCTCCCAGGAGGGGAATAATTGATCATCTATGGATAATAATTGATTTTATTTTTGATTATTGGAGATGTCAATTGTAGGAGAAAGTTTTTCCATCAGATTTCACATGACTTCAAATTATAAATTCCCCTAATTACCCCTATAATTATATAGATACAGTCCACCCTTAGTCATAAGAGAGACACTAAAAATGGTTCTACAAATAAAACCCACTAAACCAGAACCAACTGTAACTTGGAAAGCACTACCAGCAGACTTTACCTTACCAGACGATCCAGTGGAAAATATTCAACAACCTATCCTTGCTGCTGCTCTGAGTGATGCTTTGGGAGCTGCATTGCTCATTCAACCTCAAATGCTCATTGGTTCAAATTTTGGATTAGTAGCCACCGTCAACAACAAAATAGTTGTCAAAGCTCCCGATTGGTTTTATGTCCCCCAAGTACAACCAGTGGCAGAGGGAGTCATTCGCCGTAGTTACACTCCCAATCTAGAAGGCGCTCCTGTAGCTGTAGTGATGGAGTTCCTCTCAGAAACAGAATGTGGGGAACTATCAGTGCGTTCGACTCCACCATATGGCAAACTTTACTATTATGAACAGATTCTCAAAGTACCAACCTATATAACTTATGACCCCTACGAAGGGAATTTAGAGGTGCGTAGTTTGCACAATGGAAAGTATCGCTTTTCCTCAGCCAATGAGAATGGACATTTTTGGATACCGGAATTAGAGTTGTTCTTGGGAATTTGGCAAGGGGAAAGACTAGGGCAAAATATTAGCTGGCTCAGATGGTGGGATAAGTCCGAAAATTTGTTGTTGTGGAGTAGCGAACAAACCGAACAGGAAAAACAACGGGCCGAACAGGAAAAGCAACGGGCCGAAAAATTAGCTGCTAAATTACGCGATTTGGGTGTCGATCCAAATTCGCTCTGATATGGGAAATTATATCCGATTCAATAGTTATAGCACTACGGCCTAGAAGTGAGGGAGTAGGGGAGTAGGGAGCATTTTTCTACCTGCTTGGTGCCCGTTCCCTTGCGTCTGCTACCCACGCGGGGTCTTACCGCTTGCGTCTAACACCAATGCGGGGTCGCATCCACTTTTTCCCCCTATTATATTTCTGAATTTCCTGGCTTCTGTAGGGGCGTTTTGCTGACTCATAACTATCGTTAACGCTCCGCGATATGTAAAGTGGCAGTTCTACGTTAGCAAACGGCCTTTTGCTGACTCATAACTATCGTTAACGCCCCTACTTAGGGCTTGCTGAATAAATATAAAAGCATTGACAGATAAAGGTAAGTGCCTTTTTGGGTCTTGAAAAAGTACAAGGTTTTCGTTCTAGGGAACTCAAAAAGCTAGGATTTTGGGTTGACTATCGCAGAAAAATCAAGGGATAATTCTTTCTACTGCCTCCTTTAAATTCCCCATTTCTCCAGTATAGCTGTCTCCTGTCTCCTGTCTCCTACCTCAGCAAAAAGACTTTTGAGCGCAAACCCTACTTATATCATGTTCAGTTGAATAGTTATACTTAGGACGAAGGAAGGCAGCTATGCTGAGGGCAGAAGGCAGAAGGGAATATTGGTTTAAAGGGAGAAGGTTTTTTGTCACTAATTATCCGGACATGATATTACTCCTATGCCAAAAGTACATACCGCATGCAAAGATATTATAAGAGTTCTATAAAAAATAGGAAACAGGAGGATCAGTGGGCAGATTAGAGATAAGCTCAAAGAACCCGCTATAATTTCTATGATCAGAAATCCAAACATTCGTGGCAATCATAAAATCAGGAAAATACTGTTGTTGTTCCTTTTTTCTATATTTTCTAGTCTATTAGTGTGGCTAGTTGGAAATACTATTTCACTCCAGTCAGCAGCAAAATCTCCTGTGGATACTTATTTAGTTTTAGGTGGAAGTATTAAACGGGAAATGTATATTGCTAAAGTGGCTAAACAACACCCTCAAACCCCAATATTAATTTCTAGTGGATCTCAAGACCCTTGTATTGTGGGATTATTTCAACGGGAAAATGCTCCTGTAGAGAAGGTTTGGTTAGAATATTGCTCTAAATCTACTTTTGGTAACTTGTATTTTACTTTGCCAATTCTCAAGAAATGGGGAGTGGAGCATATTAAACTTGTGACATCTGCTAGTCATTTACCTAGAGCTAAATGGTTAGCACAAATTATTCTGGGTGCTAATGGGATATGGGTAGAAACTGATATTGTTGAGGAAATAGGTGTGCCCGGTAATAAAGAATCTACTCTCAAGACTGGTTTGGATGTAATTCGTAGTTTATTTTGGGCTTTGGGAAGTAAGATAATAGAACCAAGATGTGCTGATGTGCTAAAACTTACACAGGTAAATATGACACAATGGTGCAACCATGGTTTTCGCTGCGAGCGTCAAGCAAAATTGAAGTCTAAGTCAATTTGTCGGGGAAAAAGGAAGAAGGAAGACGGAAGACGGAAGAGGGAAGAGGAGAGACGGAAGAGGGAGGAAGGCTATTGAGAAAGAAAAAAAGCTCAATTTTCTTTAGATATTCAACCTTGAGTTTACAAAAACGATACCAACGAATATCATATCACTTATAATAAAGTTTTTGTTTGTAGTTGGGCTTGAGCCTCTGAAATACTTAGTATTAAGGCTGAGGTAATTATTAATTAGGGTTTGCACTCAAAAGTCTTTTAGTAGGGGTAGGAGACAGGAGACAACCCACCCCTCGCCCCTCCCAGGAGGGGAGGGAGATGGTTCTATTGTAGTGATTGAAATGCAGGTTGCTAGAATGGCTGGTTTTAATAAACGAGTAGCTTATAACGCGCTGCGCCTGATGGTGTCCCCCGCAAAGGGAGGCGCCCATGCGCATCGGTATCATCGTGACTTTTTCAGCAAACCCTAATTATTAATTCTTCGGTAAAGCACAAGGTCTTATTGCTGATAGCTGATGGCTAATAGCTGAATGCTTACAATAGCGATCGCTCAATTAAGATTAAAAAGTTATTGATGTTCCATGGAACGTCCCTACTGTTGTCTACCGTGCAGGAAAACCGCTGTAAGGAATTGTTCGCAATGCTTTAGCTAAAGCACAATCATTTTCTCTGAGACCTTCATAGAAAAATAACACTTCTCCATTAATCCCTACAGAACGATTATAAGCGATCGCCTCCAAAAGATAATCTACACTAATTCGATAAGAGCCAACTTTAATTAAAATCCCTGGAAACACTTTGCTTAAATGACTACAAATAAACTGCTGTTTCACTAACTGTTGGACAATAGATTTGTAACTAGCAAAATCACGACGGTAAAGTTGAGGATGAATAATATCCACAATTCCTTGATTTATCCAAGTGGGGTAGTCTTGTAAGTATTCATTCAAACTCCACTTGTAAAAACTGGGAGCCATTGAAACCAAAAGTTCAGGCTTAATTGCTTTCACTTCCCGATGTAAACGAGTTAGAAAATTTGTCAGAATATCTGCACGCCACTGTAACCATTTGTGATGTTTATGGTTTCGGGGTGGATGACAAGAAAATTGCTGACGATAACGTTCCACTGTTTTAGCATCGTAGCCACCTTCTGAAGGAAATGCTGGCATTCGATCATCTCCCTGGATACCATCAATGTCATAGTTTCTCACAACTTCCAATACTAGATCGATCAGAAAATTCTGCACTTGCTCATCCAAAGCATTCATCCACTCAAAACCATTTTTTACCAATAAATTTCCCTTACAGTCACGAGCTGCCCATTCTGGTTTTTTTGCCAGAAGTAACCCTCCATTTTGTTTGTAAGAGCTGACAAACCCGTATTCAAACCAAGGAATAATTTTAATACCGACTCGCCGTGCTTCTATAATTACTTCTGCTAAGGGATCGCGACCTTTGTATTGGGGGTCTATCTCTCTGCCAAAAATTGTCTGCATCAGTTGACTGGGGTAGAGAGTAAATGCTTTATTCCAGACCACCGGAAATACAACATTAAATCCTGTTTCAGCAAGAAAGTCTATTGCTTCAGCGATATTATCTCTGGAATGGAGGACTTTACTATCAACATTTGTGAGCCAGATACCGCGTAATATCATGTTCGGTTGAATACTTATAAATAAACGACGGAGGAGTCAGAAGTCAGGAGTTAGGAGGGAAGAAGAAGGAAGTTTTTTATCACTAATTCAACGGACATGATATAATCCCATAAATTAAGGAAGAAGTAAGGTGAAGTATTTACATCTAAATTATATATAACAAAACTGTCATGTTTTTGTAGTGCTAATATCTCGATTCATAGGTATAGTTTAGTTTAAATGCACAACTGCTTATTCCTGAAGTTAGGGAAAGTCTAATATATCCTAGCAGTTGCTTCTTAATCATTCTTAATGTAAATTCCGATCCATTCATTTTAATCTATAGAAATAGGCAATAAATTTCTAAATTTCTGTAGGAATTGATACGCCAAGTTGTATAATCTAGTATTCGTCAGGAAAATTTAACATGAGTGTAAACCTAGCAACTCAATTGCGTGAAGGAACCAAAAAATCTCATACAGATGCAGAAAACGTAGGTTTTGTCAAGTGTTTTTTAAAAGGTGTTGTAGAAAAGAAGTCCTACCGGAATTTAGTTAAGAATCTTTACTTTGTTTATTCCGCAATGGAAGAAGAGATGGAACGCCACCGGGAACATCCCATCCTTTCCCAGGTTTATTTTGCAGAGCTAAACCGTAAACAGAGTTTAGAGAAAGACCTACACTTTTATTATGGTGCTGGTTGGCGCGATCAAATTGCTCCTTCTGCTGCGGGTGAAGCTTATGTACAGAGAATTAGAGAAATTTCAGAAAAAGAACCAGAATTGTTAGTAGCTCACTCCTATACTCGCTACTTGGGAGATTTGTCTGGCGGTCAAATTCTCAAGAAAATTGCTCAGAGAGGTATGAATTTAACTGATGGGGAAGGTACTGCTTTCTATGAGTTCACAGAAATTTCTGATGAGAAGGCATTCAAGAATATGTATCGTCAGGCGATGAATGATTTACCCATCGATCAGGCAACAGCAGATAGAATGGTTGATGAAGCGAATGCTGCTTTTGACATGAACATGAAAGTGTTCAATGAACTAGAGGGTAATTTAATTAAGGCGATCGGTGTGTTGTTGTTCAATACTTTAACTAGAAGACGTAGTTCAGGTAGTACAGAGTTAGCTCCTGCTGCTGAATAATAACGGTTAATTGGTTAATATTTCCATCTTTGTAGAAAGTATAACACTTTTAAGTTGTATTAAATGTTGGGGGTTTGATGGCTCTAGAGGAGTCACCAAATCTCCAACATTTTGCTTTTGAACAGGAGTAGGACACCTTCTTGAAAACTAGACAAAGCTAGACATCTGCCATCGGTGATTGCAAATGATTTCGTGGCTCACCCGTTTCAATGTGTACTTACTGTGAAAGTTGATGTTCCGCCCATAAACTATGGGTGAGGATACCCTCAAGAGCTTTCCTCCACTGAAAAAGTTGAGTCCTTCGGATACGATGTAGTTTAATAAAACTAGCAACTCGCCTCCAATGACTCCAATCATGTTTGTTGACATCCTCTGGTCTCAACAAACAGTGTGGTATTTTTTCTGATAATTTTAACGCTCTACGGCCAATTACTAAAGCAGCAGCAGTGCCACTATTTAGGCCATACTTAGCCATATAATTAATCATCCCAATCACGCTGGTAAAAGCTGGATTTACTTTAATTAATTCCACCCCAAATCTTCTACAACGTGACTCTAAAGTTTCTCTAAACATTCCAGTAGATAAGTTGGAAAGCATCTCATTGTAAACTTTGCTTTCTTCGCTCATCTTGGCCTTTTTTTTACTAAAGTCTAGAGATTCAATGGCAATAGCACATTCAAAAAATTCTGCTAAGAAAACAATTTGAGAAACAATATTTCTCATGGATGCTTGTCGTTGTCCTGTTGTTTGATTTTTCCATTTATACGGAATTTCTTCTAAATATTCAATGTTACCATCCCACTTCACATAAGTAACTGAAATTGAATCAGCATTAAAATCAATACCAAGACAACCATTTTTTCTTGTATGAACTACTGGTATTTCTGGTACATAAGTTGAAAGATGTACATACCAATTATCCTGTTTATGTTCTCTACGAAAAATAGAAGTTGTGATTGGTTTTAAATTGTTTATGGCATAATCTAAATCTGTTGCTCTATATCTGCCATTCCTATCTGAAATACTAAATTCTAGCTGTATTTTCTGACCATATTTATCCTGTAACGGTCTAGGTAGTTGAACTTGTAGTTGATATAACCCATCCTCTTTTAATGGGAAAACTTTGAGCATAGTTCCACCCCCTGGCTGAGATTTTCCCACACAGAAAAATCTGCCTGAGCGTTTTTTTCTCCAATCTACACTCCATCCCGATCGGGTTTTATATCCATTTTCTGCTAAATTATGTTGAGCGTTAAATAATTTCTGTGAACCAAAACAAATATGTAGACGTTCTGTTTTTTTTAACTGCTTTAATTTTTGTTTCAGACTAGCTATTTTCTGAATTTTACTTTTTAACCCTAGCAATTGATTAAAAAATTTATTTCGGGCTTGTATATGTGGAAAACCTTTTTTTGTTGCTAATTTTAAAGTTTTTTCTAGTTTGGTGATGAGTTTTTTTGTCGCAGTTGTTTTGGCGCTTAATTGCAACTCTAATTTAGAAATATGGTTTTTTTTGGCTGTTTTTAATTGGTTTAAACATGTTCGTGCTTCAGTAGCAATTGAGTCAGCATAAGCCCATTGAATGTTAAACTTTTTCATTACTTCGCTTTTCTAGTTCAGATTCTGATAATTTCTCAGTTTGCATCCAGTTAACAGCAGAGCGTTTCCAGGATTCATATAATGCTCCGAGTTCTTCAAATACGGGATGGTATTCAATTTTAGCTTCTATTCCTGTCAAGGAACCGTGAGATTTGGCCATTACTCACATTGAATTACTTTACTCAAGGTTAGCAGAGCTTGCCTTTTTGTGTCAATAATATTTGCGCTTTGCTTTGACATGAACTCAAGTTTCGTGTCTGGTTCCTAATTTTTCTACCTATTTGCCATTGTGTAATATCCTAGACATTTTGTAGATGTTTGTCTAGGATAGTCCATATTTTTTGATGTTAGCAAGCAACAGATTAAAAATAATGTTGAGACGGCCCATATTCCAATTATTTTCTTGACCGTATTCTCAGATACGGAAAAAATAACCACCGGCTTATCCCTCGAAGCCGTAGACTACATAACCAAGCTCTTTCACGAAGCAGAACTATTAGCACAGGTGCGTACCCATTTGCAGCTACACCAGTTAACCCAGTTTGCGGTTGACAAGACTGCATTAGAAATCTTCTGTCATATGATCAACGAACTCCAGACCCCGCTTAACTCCATTTTGGCTTTATCTAAAGCCTTGCAGGATGAAGTCTTTGGTCCATTGACTGAGGAGCAACTCAAATGTATGAAAACAGTTGAACAAAGTGGCAACAATTTACTAAACCTAATTAACGATATTATACACCAAACCCAGTTTGCAGTTGACAAGGCTGCATTAGGAATCTTCTGTGATATGAGCAACGACCTCCGGACTTCGCTTAATGTCATTTTGGGTTTTTCTGAAGCTTTGCAAGAGGAAATCTTTGGTCCATTGACAGACAAGCAACTCAAATGTCTGAAAACAATTGAACGAAATGGTTACCATTTACTCGACCTAATCAACGATATTCTGGATGTCTGCAAAATTGAGTCGGGACAAGTTGAACTAGATTTAAAGGTAACTAATATTGGTAATTTGTGTGAGTCGAGTCTGGCATTTGTCAAACAACAAGCGGTCAAAAAAAGAATTTCTCTCAATACGACTATCCCCCCCCATCCCCTAAACCTGCTCATTGATAAGCGACGCATCCTTCAGAGCTTGGGCAAGTTACTCAATAACGCGGTGAAGTTCACTCCTGAAGGTGGATGTGTTACTCTGGAGATGAGTTGTCATAGCCAGAACAAAAATGGGCAAACATTAGACTCGCAAGAGCCATCTGAGAAAGTCAAGAATCCAAATCAATTAGTGTGGGAGTCTGGCCTATTGACGGCTGAAAACTACATCAAAATCAGTGTAACGGATACTGGAATTGGCATTGCTCCAGAACAAATCACCAAATTGTTCAAACCTTTTTCCATAATTGATAGTGCCCTAAATCGAAAATATAACGGAACAGGTTTAGGATTAGTTCTTATTAAACAAATAACTGAGCTTCACGGGGGAACGGTTAGTTTAACGAGCGAAGTCGGTGTGGGTAGCTGTTTTAGTATCAACCTTCCCTATAATCCTGATTTGTCTCTATCTTCTGTTCAACCAAAAGATTTACCTCTGATCTTGTTAGCTGAAGACAACGAAAGGAATATTAGTGTAATGGTTTTCTACTTAAAGGCTCGTGGCTATCGCCTAATTGTGGCTAAAAATGGGCTTGATGCAATTCAATTGGCACAAACTCACCATCCAGACTTAATTTTAATGGATATTCAAATGCCAGAGTTAGATGGTCTCGAATCTATTCAGCGGATTCGTCAAGACTCAAACCTTAAAAACATTCCCATTGTTGCTCTAACAGCTTTTGCCATGGCAGACGATCAAGAACGTTGTCTAGCGGCTGGTGCTAACCTGTATATCAGTAAACCAGTTAGGCTCAAACAGTTAGTCTCGTCCATTCAAAGGTTGTTAGCTCAATAGATATTTCTACAAAATAGGGATTAGGCAGTAGGGATAGAAGTACATTAATTGATAATGGATAATTGATAATTACCTCTTTGCTCATTCCCATTTCTCCTGTCTCCTGTCTCCTACCCCAGCAAAAAGACTTTCCATACGCAAACCCTAATTAGGGCTTGCTGATTAAATATAAAAGTCTTTACTGATATTGGTTTTAGGCTTTTTAGGTAGTGAAAAAGTACCCCTGAACTCCCCTAAGAATACTCAAAAATTGAGTATTTGAGTAAGAATTGGGTAGACTTGGGCCTGGGATAATTTTTCCTTTGTATGTCTTCTACAACCCCTGATTCCTCTTGACTCTTGACTCTTGACTCTTCACTACTCCCTACTCCCTACTGCCTGTCGAGCGCAAAAAGACTTTCCATACGCAAACCCTAATTAGGGCTTGCTGATTAAATATCGCGCGCATTGACTGATATTGGTTTGAAGAATTTTAGGTACTGCTGAAATACCAGCTTTTCGGTTGATGGAGGGAAAAAAGTGAGGATTTTGGGGTAATGATGGAAAAAAAACTAAGGGGCAACGCCTGAATGACTACCTCTTCTACAACTCCCCTAAATCCGCTCCTCTTAACTACTCCCTACTGCCTACTGCCTACTCCCTACAAAGAGCAAAAAGACTTTCCATACGCAAA
Organism: Okeania sp. SIO3B5; assembly: GCF_010692555.1. Lineage (GTDB taxonomy): Bacteria > Cyanobacteriota > Cyanobacteriia > Cyanobacteriales > Microcoleaceae > Okeania. The sequence goes on from NZ_JAAHHG010000002.1 coordinate 64,320, forward strand.
CCCTCATTATTTTAGGATTTTGTAATATCATGTCCGGATAAGAGCGATCTGGAAAAAACTTATCATGAGTGCTTAAACAGTAAATCTTTCTATTTTCCCTACTCCCCTACTCCCCTACTCCCCTACTCCCCTACTATCTTAATAATAAGTATTCAACCGGACATGATATAACTGGTCAGTTATTTCCGCCATCCTCCAATAGTACATATTCAGCATTTTGTCAATCAATGTAACAAAAAATTTTGACTTTCTTATCGAATTGTATCAAATCAAGACTTTACTCTACCTTTTATTAACGTTTTCTGGTAAATATACTCATTAAGTATCAGCAATTATCCTCAAGGAGCAATACTTAAATGTTCACATCCGTTAAACCCACCGTTCGCCACATTGTCCCAGAAGACCTAAAAGGGCGATCGCTCTTAAAAGTTGTATATATCGTTTTAGAAGCACAATATCAGAGTTCTCTCTCAACAGCGGTGCGCTCTATTAACGAAAAAAATCCTAATTTGGCCATAGAAATAAGTGGCTATTTAATAGAAGAATTACGAGACCCTCAAAATTACGAAAACTTTAAAAAAGAAGTTTCTGAAGCTAACATCTTTATCGCTTCCCTAATTTTCATTGAAGACTTGGCCGAAAAAGTAGTGGAGGCTGTAACCCCTCACCGAGATAAGTTGGACGCTGCTGTTGTTTTCCCTTCCATGCCACAAGTAATGCGCCTGAATAAAATGGGTAGCTTTTCCATGGCACAACTAGGTCAGAGCAAAAGCGCGATCGCTCAGTTCATGCGGAAGCGGAAGGAAAAATCTGGTTCTTCTTTCCAGGACGGAATGCTGAAGTTGCTGCAAACTCTGCCTAAAGTTTTGAAATATATGCCTATTGATAAGGCGCAGGATGCTAGAAACTTTATGCTCAGTTTCCAGTATTGGTTAGGGGGTTCGTCGGAAAACCTGGAAAATTTCCTGCTGATGTTGGCAGATAAATATGTTTTCAAAGACAAGAAAAATAGCTCTCTCCAATATGTCGATCCAGTAGTTTATCCAGACATGGGTATCTGGCATCCCCTCGCACCAAAAATGTTTGAGGATGTTAAAGAGTATCTCAACTGGTACAACCAGCGCCAAGACATTTCTGAAGATTTAAAAGACCCCCTCGCTCCCTGTGTTGGGTTAGTATTGCAACGTACCCACTTAGTTACAGGAGATGATGCTCACTATGTTGCTATGTTGCAAGAATTAGAAGCAATGGGAGCGCGAGTTGTACCTGTATTTGCCGGAGGGTTAGATTTTTCTAAACCAGTCGATGCTTATTTCTGGGAAGTTGCAGCTAAAGGAGTTGAACCAACACCATTAGTAGATACGGTCATCTCCCTGACAGGTTTTGCACTGGTGGGGGGACCTGCTAGACAAGACCATCCGAAAGCAATCGAATCGTTGAAACGGTTGAACAGGCCATATATGGTAGCTTTGCCTCTAGTTTTTCAAACTACCGAAGAATGGGAAGAAAGCGAACTTGGTCTGCACCCCATACAAGTAGCTTTGCAAATCGCTATTCCCGAATTGGATGGAGCGATCGAACCTATTATTATGTCTGGGCGAGATGGGGCAACCGGAAAAGCGATCGCTCTCCAAGACCGGATCGAAGCTGTTGCTCAACGCGCTATGAAATGGGCAAGTCTCCGTCGCAAACCTAAACTAGATAAGAGAGTTGCTATTACTATTTTCAGTTTCCCTCCAGATAAAGGAAATGTGGGTACTGCTGCATATTTAGATGTATTTGGATCTATCTATGAAGTAGTAAAGGCACTCAAAGGTAATGGTTACGATATCCAAGACTTGCCAGACTCCGCAGAAGAATTGATGAAGCAAGTTATTCACGATGCTACTGCTCAATATCAAAGTCCGGAGTTGAACATTGCTCACCGGATGTCAGTAGAACAATACGAACGTTTGACTCCATACTCGGAAAGGTTGCATGAAAATTGGGGACCACCTCCAGGAAACCTCAACAGTGATGGGGAAAATTTACTAATTTATGGTAAGAGTTTCGGCAACGTTTTTATTGGAGTACAACCAACATTTGGTTATGAAGGCGACCCCATGCGGTTATTATTCTCCCGTTCCGCAAGTCCCCATCATGGTTTTGCTGCTTACTATACCTATTTAGAACAAATTTGGAAAGCTGATGCGGTGCTGCATTTTGGTACTCACGGTTCCCTAGAATTTATGCCTGGTAAGCAAATTGGAATGTCTGGAGATTGTTATCCAGATAATCTCATTGGTAGTACTCCCAACATCTATTATTATGCAGCGAATAATCCTAGTGAGGCGACTATTGCCAAACGCCGTAGTTATGCCGAAACTATTTCTTACTTGACTCCCCCTGCGGAAAATGCTGGTTTATATAAGGGTTTGCAGGAGTTGAACGAGTTGATCGGTTCCTATCAAACTCTGAAAGATAGTGGGCGAGGTATTCCCATTGTCAACACTATTATGGATAAATGCCGGATAGTGAATTTAGACCAAGATATTACCTTGCCAGAAAAAGATGCTCAAGAGTTGAGCGCTGAAGAACGAGATAACATTGTTGGGGATGTTTACCGCAGGTTGATGGAAATTGAGTCCAGGTTGTTGCCTTGCGGTTTGCATATTATTGGTAAACCTCCTAGTTCTGAAGAGGCGATCGCTACTTTGGTAAATATTGCTAGTCTAGACAGAGAAGAGGAAGGGATAACTGGTTTACCTCGGATTATTGCTAATAGTCTCAATCGGGATATTGAGGAACTTTACCAAAACAATAATAAGGGTATTCTTGCCGATGTTGAGTTACTGCAAAAAATTGTTGAAGCGACTCGCAGTGCTGTAGCTGCATTAGTTCACCAACAAACTGATGCCGATGGTCGAGTTTCTATGGTCAGCAAACTCAATTTCTTCAATATGAAGAAAAAAGCACCTTGGATAGAAGCTTTGGAAGCAGCAGGTTTTCCTGATGTTGATGGGGAAGTTATTAAACCTCTGTTTGAATATTTGGAATTTTGCTTAGAGCAGGTTTGTGCTGATAATGAGTTAGGTTCCTTGTTACGAGCGTTGGAAGGGGAATATATTTTACCCGGGCCCGGAGGCG
>NZ_JAAHHG010000020.1 GCF_010692555.1 Okeania sp. SIO3B5
TCTCTTGCTCCCCTCCCGGGAGCAAGAGGGGTGGGTGCAGCAGCCTGTGAGACGTCAACCCACTGAAGAGCTACGGCTCGGTAGGAATCCCCGTGCCTTGTGTCTTTAGGCCGGGGAGGATGTCAAATTCTAACTTATTACAGTATTGTCGAGTCTGCTTCTGCAAAAGGTAGAGGTGATTCTTCTGGGAAAGTAGTGATGTCATTATTAACAAACGGAATTTGATCGGTAATTTGGAAACCAGTAATGTCAATATCACTGAATAGGATTCGAGCAGGAATTGGTAAAGTAGAAACAGGCAGACCAGATTGTAAAGTTGTCAATTCATTCAAGGGAGAATCAAGCATGATGCTCTGAATGCTATCAGGGTTTAATAGTAATGGATCGTTGATTTCTTCACCGAAATCTGAATCTAAACTACCAATGAGTTCATCAAAGTTAATACCTTCACCACCAGCAAAAGGGCGTTCAAAATCTTCTGGTAGATTTTCTAGAACTTCCTGGGGATTAAAATTTTCGTTTTGGTCTTCCATGTTTTTTTTCCTTAATAAGTAAAGTATTCTCAAACTACATTGGCTAGTGATGCAAACAGATGTAGAACATAAGTTTCATGTTTTTTCTAACTTGTTCAATCAGTTTGTGGCACGTTAAGTCAGCGCACCGAGACCGGTCCGATTAACTGAAAGCTTTGCACTGCAAAACTTTTAGTTCCTTAGACTTATGTGTTAGCTGAATTAATGTATCTGATTAAACAAGATGAAGATAGCGATGCGATCGCTTCTGACTAATATTGAGCTAGAAACTTAACAGGGTATTGCCCTACTAAGATTTGAGAGTTATTAAATTTATCTTTTGTCTCTTAAGTTTCTCACTTAAGTTATCAAGCATAGTAGCTAGATAAAATTTAGATGTCAAGTATTTGGAGAAAAATTTTTTCTCTACCAATAACTAAGTTTATAGATAGTTTCTAAAAATCCCTTGATACAAGTCTTATAGCAAATCTGGTTATCAAAAGCTGATTTTTCAAATTCCTCTCTAACCCTTCTGCCTTACCTTCACAATAAAGCTCCTGTCTAAACCAGATTTAGTATAAGATACTTTTAGGATGGATAAAAACTTATGAAGTTTTACCAGAAAATGCCACTCCTAAATCTGTAACTTAAGCCAGGAAAGCTAATAGGTGGTTCATTAGCTTCAAGATAGAAACAGAACCTCAAGTCACTGAAAAATTAGTTGATGTAGTTGGTGTAGATTTGGGTGTGAAATCACTAGCTACACTCTCAACTGGCGAAATATTTGAAGGCGCTAAGTCATACAAAAAGTTAGAGTCTAAACTATCACGACTACAATACCTAAACAGGCATAAAACCAAGTTTTCCCGTAACTGGGAAAAAGCACAGCTAAGAATAGCGAGACTGCACACAAAGATAGCTGATATCAGGAAAGATACATTGCATAAACTAACAACCTATTTGGCTAAAAACCACAGTCAAATAGTAATAGAAGACTTAAATGTATCAGGCATGATGGCTAATCAAAAGCTAGCCAAGGCTGTTGCTGATATGAGTTTTTATGAGTTTCGTAGACAGTTAGAGTACAAGTGTGATTTATATGGCTCTCAACTAATCATCGTTGATAGATGGTTTCCTAGTTCTAAGACTTGCAGTAGGTGTGGTCAGGTGAAGCAGTCTCTATCCTTATCAGAGCGTGTTTTTGAATGCGAACACTGCAATTTTAGCTGCGATAGAGACTTGAATGCAGCATTAAATCTAGCTATGGCGGTCAGTTCGACCGTGACAGCCTGTGGACTGGATAACGCCGACGTTGCCAGGTTGAAGCAGGAATAGAACAAGCTATCTATAGATAATCATAGATTTATGTAGATAATCGCAGGTTTCTAAGAACGGTTGTTTGTACCACTCTAAATTTCGGAGTTCTTTCAGAGGTAACTTTCGATCCCAAAGCTGAATGTAGGGAGGATTTTCGGGAGAAAAGTTAGCATGAGTAGCTATATGAATAATTTTAAATGTTTGTTGGCTCCGCTTTTTCTGGAGATTCTCTAAGGTAAAGGATTGATTAAGTAAAACTTCCCCTGACCATAATTTCTCTGTAATAGTTAAAACTTCAGTTGGAACACTAGGTAGAGTAGGTTTGTCTACAAATTCCGACATTCCCATTGCCAGAACTTCTGCATTTTCAAGCCTTTCATAATTAGCATTGGTTAGACTCAAACTGGGAATTAGACTAAAATTATAATTCTCAATCAAAAAATTTTGCCCGTCATACAAGGCAGCTAAAGGAATTGAATGTAACTCTTCATCCAAATAAAATAATAGTGTATTGATACCAGCCTCTTTTAAGTCAGCTTCCAAGGGAGCAATTAACCACTTATATAGTTGGCGAGCTGCCGGCCATCCTGTTGTTCTAGGATCGCTGACTTCCATATAAAATTCTTTTGCAATTCGATGGAGTTTGTTCAGTTCTACATCTGGAATGCTTTTGACAATTGTTTTACCATCTGGCAAAACCAACATTAAAGTTAGTCCGCTTGTGAAATTTTGTAGTTCGACACCTTCAATTTTGTCAGTCAATTGGTTTGGATGAGCGATCGCATAAATCGCAGCAGGTTTTTGTTTAGTTTGAGTCTCAATTTGACTAAAAATTTCTCGAATACTAGCTTCGGTTAAAATTTGTGCGGTTGGAAGTTGAGTATTAGTAGATGAAGGAGGCTGCACAACTGGATAATTCGTTATCAACTCTGAGTTAGTTTTACCAATTGGAATTCTTTCTTCAATGGCAGGTACTCTTGGTAAAGATGCTTCTGGTTGTACAGATAATCTAATTTCAGGATTATTCAAGAGTGCAACTGGAAAAGGTCTGATTTCTAGAATATTAGCTGTATCTGAGGGGTGAGGTTGTCTCCATGATAAAGGTTCTGACTCAAAGCTAAAATTTACCAATGGTGAAATTTCACTCCAATTTTTTGAAAGTTCAGAAGGACTATTAGAGTATTGTCTGGCAGAATAATTTGGAAATTCTGAGAAGCGAGGTTGTCTCAATGAGAAAGGTTCTGACTCAAAGCTAAAATTTGCCAATGGTGAAATTTCACTCCAATTTTTTGAAAGTTCGGAACGACTATTGGAGTATTGTCTGGCAGAATAATTTGGAAATTCTGAGAAGCGAGGTTGTCTCAATGAGAAAGGTTCTGACTCAAAGTTAGAATTTACCAATGGTGAAACTTCCCTCCGATTTTTTGAAAGTTCGGAACGACTATTGGAGTATCGTCTGGCAGAATAATTTGGAAATTCTGAGAAGCGAGGTTGTCTCAATGAGAAAGGTTCTGACTCAAAGTTAGAATTTACCAATGGTGAAATTTCACTCCAATTTTTTGAAAGTTCGGAACGACTATTAGAGTATTGTCTGGCAGAATAATTTGGAAATTCTGAGAAGCGAGGTTGTCTCAATGAGAAAGGTTCTGACTCAAAGCTAAAATTTGCCAATGGTGAAATTTCACTCCAATTTTTTGAAAGTTCGGAACGACTATTGGAGTATTGTCTGGCAGAATAATTTGGAAATTCTGAGAAGCGAGGTTGTCTCAATGAGAAAGGTTCTGACTCAAAGTTAGAATTTACCAATGGTGAAACTTCCCTCCGATTTTTTGAAAGTTCGGAACGACTATTAGAGTATTGTCTGGCAGAAAGATTTGGAAACTCCACAGCAATAGACTCAGCTTCTGGAATATTAGTCCTCTTATTAGACTGATTCTGAGACCTGGTTAAGAAAAGAGATTGTCTGGATAAAACAAATTCAGAAATATTAATAACTCTGAGCGACTGTCTGAATAAAGTTTTCCCTGAAAGAAGAGGTACAAAGGAAACTTCATCATTATCTTTATAAATTTCTACAGTTCCGGAAGCAATTCTACCTCGGCGTAAAGCTGGATTAAAATTCTCCGAATTAGTAAGCTCAATTGTGCCGTTTTCTCTGACCTTAATATTTGTTGCGTGTTCTTGAGTTCCACCTGTAAGAATTTGTGGCAAAGCTACGATGGGTAAACCTGGATTTTGCAAAATTGTCTGAGTAGGTACTTCTAAATTCAATAGATTTCCATTTTGCCTAATCTGAACCCAACTATTTTCCGGCGCTATTACGGTATTAACATTACCGTTAGGAGCATCAAGAATTCCCAAATTCAAAACATAGTTTCCTGCTAACCCAATGTTTTGTCCGTCTCTGACTCTTAAATTTCCTTGATTAATAATTATGCCTGATGCACCTGAGAAAACAAACCCACTAGGAGAACCCACTAATTCTGAGTAGTTGTTTGGAGCAAACGTATCAAAACGAGAGGAAGGAAAACCATTGATATTATTTCCAATATCAATTGCAGTTGATGTTGTAGCGAAAAATGAAGCAGGTATATCTAAACTAGCATTGGAGCCAAAAATTATTCCCGCAGGATTCATCAAAAATAAATTGGCATTACTTCCTGTCACCCGAATCATTCCATCAATCTGAGAAATATTTCCTCCTCTAACCCTTGTGAAAATATTCTGTGTTTCTGGAGTTGAAATAAAATTAACGGTTTCCCCAGTATTCAAATTAAACTGTTCAAAACTGTGGAATAAATTAGCTCGATCTGCCGAACGACTGCCTCCCCCAATATCCAAAGTTTGTGAATTTGGGGTTTGAGATGTAGGCATAACAACCGTTCCCGTTCCATCAGATGCCGGAATAATTTGGGCAAGAGTCGTTAACGGGAAATTTAAAATAGTTACTCCTATCAAAGTAGCTATTTTTGATAATTGATTCATCAACTTTCGCGGTTGTGGAAAACCAGTCAGTTTTAACAGCTAGATGGAAATAGCTGATGGGGTTTAACCCGTAGCCAAGTTAGTATCCCTAGAGGTTTTCGCTATATAATTTAACCACATTTCTTCAGCATCTTTATAAGATAGCCTAGCGGTACAAGGATTAAACTTAGTATCCAGAAACTTCACTGGCTCGTAGGTTTCAATCCACAAATGTGCGCCACAAGGTAAAGGTTCATCGGGCTTATAAACTATACGACAAGGACCAGAAATTTCCATTTGATAACCCATATCATTACGATTTGTTTGCTTCAATGAGATTACTGGAATCAACTGCTCGGGAGTCATTTCGGGATATGTCTTAATCATCTTGCCATTTGCTTTGATGAAATGTTGATTGACATGAATCTTGGTCGGATTCTCGCGCCTGCGATGACACCAGACACCTTTAGGGCCCCTCTTACCTGGTATAACAATAGGCATTTTTCTCTTTCCATAAACAGGAATTTGCCAAAATCCTTTCTTTTTGAATGCTCCTTTTATTCTACCTTGAGCAAGTAGAGATCTAACTCGTTGACAACAAATACCTAATAAAAAAGCTGCTTCTCTAGTTCCGATAATAGTCATTTATAGTCTAGCGCTATAGTTTTAAATTATAATTTTAATACCAAAAATACTATATCACTTTTTTAGTTAAGTAAATTATGTTATTTTCGCTACATTTAAGAATTTAGAATTTAAAATTTAGAATTTAGAATTAATTTACCAAAAAATTGTGGTTTAAAGCCTCCCCTTTTAAGTTAAGGGGATAATAAATAAAAATTTTCATCTCTTTGTCAATCCTATCCGTTTTCAAGGAGAGGTAATTGTTAATTATTCATTATTCATTGTTGAAAATACCTTAATTTCTTAACTTCTTAATTTACCTATTCCATAGCACTGCTCGCTCAGATATTTACAACTTTGAGAATAATTTTTAAATAAGCCAGAGTGCATTGCTATAAATCCTGATTTCTAAATTCTTTTATTCTTCTCCCAACTCCTGCTGCAATTTTTCCAATGACAATTTAACCTCATCTCCCCGTTGAAATTCCCCCAAATTTTCATACTTATTAGAAGCTAGTTTTAACCAACGAATTGCTTCCTCGTTACTACCTAAACTTGCATAAACTTCTCCTAAAGCAGCCTCAACTTTTGCCCTTCCAACAACATCATCAACTCCTGTTAATTTTACCGATCGTAAATAATAATTTTTAGCTAACCCAGGTAATTGAATCTGCTGATATATTTCACCCAACATTTGATAAATGGCTGAAGTAGGATTTCCTGCCTCTATATAAAGATTCTAAAATAGCGATCGCCTCTACGTTCAAATCATTTTGTTGGTAAAATTCAGCAATACTTAGTACCCGTGCTTCACCGTCTAACTTTTGAGTAAGTTCCTCAACTTTTGCCAGAATTTCTTGCTGTTCAGATTTTGAGACCACAGCAAATTCTCTTCCCAAATCATTTTCTTGTTGAGGAAAAGGCGACTTTTGATCGATCGAAGAGACCTGTGTATCAGTATGAATAATAACTGTATATTTAATATCTGTTTTTAAAGGAATTTCCCCTGAATAAAGCACTTGATTTTCACTAACTTCTGTTTCCCAAATATATTTTCCTGACAGACTTTTAATTATAACAGTATAACGAGTTGCATTTGTCACAGGATTCCAGGGCAAAATCAAGGGTTTATCTGGTAATAATAAAGTGTGACGTGGACTAATAATATAGGGGATTTTATCACTTTCTACTTGATTAATTCCACGAGTTGCATCTAAAGGAACACATCCATCTGAAGTTTCAACACATTGGGATTTAGCCTGTAAACAGCCATTAATTGTTTGAGATATACTATTTTTTTGTAAACTCCAAATTTCCCAGTTTGCATAACAAATTGCCATTAAATTTCCTTCTGATGTGAGTTTTATTTTATCGGTTGTATAGAGTTCTGTTCCGACAAAAACTGGATGATACTCTGACCAATTTTGACGCTTTAAAAATACTTTTCCATCTGCTTCAATAATTCGCCCAATTGGAGCTCGATCGACTTTTGTAGTAGCATTAGCTGGTTTAATTGTAATCTTATTTTTTAAATTAGTTACACCATTAACTAAAATCAACAACATGATAGTAAAGAGAGCAAAAAAGAATTTTAAATTCACAATTTTTCTCCTTCCGTTTGTAAACTTTGGCGGACTAAATTTTTCCATGTATTAGTTTCAGGATTTTGAGTGGATTTAATATTAATACAATTTTGTCTTACTTTCGTTAAACTGTCTACATCTGTAGGAACTTTCTCCAACAACTGTGCTAACAAACATTGTGCTGGAGCATTTTCATAATTTAGTTTAATTGCTTTTTTTAAATGAGATTGAGCTTGAGAGTAATTTAATTTCTGAAAATAAGCCCAACCAAGATTTTTATGCAGGTTTGATTCTACCCTTTTAGTGAAATCAAAAGGATATGTTTGACGTATTTCAGACATAAGTTGCAAACCAAGGTTTAGATTATTAATTGCTATTTCACTATTTCCATCTAACCAAATTTGTAGACGGGATAGATTATTAATTGCTGCGACTGCCACATAATAATTATTTCTTGCTGGAGCAGAATCAATTGCCTGTTGATATTCAGTTTTAGCACATCCAAAATCTTGTCTAGTTTCACAAATTAATCCTAACTGAAGATAAGAAGCTGCATTTTCAGGATTAAATTTTAGGGCTAGTTTATAATAAAATTCAGCCTTGCCTAAATTACTATTTTGATACTGTTCAAATCCAATATTTGTGAGCTTCTTATCAAAAGTCGGAAAAATCCAAGTTTGGATGAAAAAAGGAATTTTTGGTAGAAGTAAACGAGACCCTATAAATCCCATTAAAATTAGAACTAAAAATTTCCAATAAAGCTTAATTTGTGTTTTTGATTTAGTCTTTGCAGCAATTTTTTCTGATAATTCTTTAGATTTTTTGAGAATAAATCGTGTATGTTTAGGTCGCCTTTGTGGAATAGGATTCATTAACTCATCAATAAAATCAGCCAGTAGAGGTGAAATTTGAGGAGCATAATTCCTCCAGATAATTTTGCCAGTTTTTCCCTCAGTTGGAAAATTCATAGGAGACTGACCTGTAAGTAAATGAACAAAGGTACGACCTAAGGCAAAAAAATCAGATTGTAAGACAGCTTCTCCAGTCATTTGTTCTGGTGCAGAATATCCTAAAGAACCTATTTTTGTTGTACCCCAATCTCCTACTCCAACTGTGCCAAAATCAATTACAGTTAATTGTCCGTTTGGTCTCAAAATTAAATTAGAAGGTTTTAAATCTCGATGAAGTAAGTTTTGACTGTGAAGCTGATCCAAAATTTCTGTAATTTGTTGTAACCAATCTAAAGCTTCATCCTGATAAATTTTCCCATGATTTATCAACCACTCCTCTAAATTTTCACCTTCGATTTTTTCCATAACTAAACAATGGAGTTGTTTAGAACTTTTATGAGGTGAAACTGTAAAATAACCATTCGGTTCAACCCGAGGAATTCCAGGATGACGCAACCACATTAATACCCTTGCTTCTTGTTTGAACAATCGAACTAAATCAGGATTATTGTCATATTTCAAAACTTTTAAAACTTTCAAACTTCCCCAATCTTCTAAACCCATTCCCCAATCTTCTACTTCAAAAATTTTTGTAGGATGTGCAGGTTGTGGTTGTCGTAAATATCGAACAATCCGATAGCGATTTTCAATCAACAATGCAGTGCCACAAGCTTGACAAAAATCAAGCTCTTCTGGATTTTTACGATTATTACATTGAGAATTGATACAGTAATTCATAATATAGGGAATAGTTCAACAATTAATAATTAATAATTAATAATTAATAATTACTTCTCCTTGAAAAGAAGAGGATTGACTCAAAGGAAAAAAATTTTTTTCCTTTAAAGGAGAGGCGTTCAACCTTAATTATTCGGTAATAGGGAGTAGGGAAAAAACTTGTTATTTATTGAATTTTCCTATATTGCAAAATCCAGGTCTTCCCGAACTACAAAAAAATCAATGTAATAGATAGTATTTTTTGAAAGTGGTAAGTAGTTGTGCAAAAATAATTAGATAAAATCCGTTTATTGTGCATTAAAAAAAATCTCCAATTGCTATAACTACACTCATATTTCTAATTCTTTATCCTCCTGTTTGCGGAGCATTCCGTAGGAAATTCAGCAATTATGAATTCTGACTCAGACTCGACTTAACCATTCTATAACTGTTTAATTGGATTTGATATTACACATATTTAGGGTCTGCTGAATAAAGTCTTTTTGTTGGGGTAGGAGACAGGAGACAACCCACCCCTAACCCCTCCCAGGAGGGGGACAGGAGAAATGGGAATGAACGAAGAGATAGGAGTAAAAATTGTCTCTTAATTTTTCTGCCATAATCACCCCAAAATACTAGCTTTTTGAGCTTTTTCTACCGAAAAAATGGTACTTTTTTAGAATATAAAAACGCTAAAACCTATATCAGCCAATGCTTTGGTATTTAATCAGCAAGCCCTATTTAACCAAGGAATGTATAGCATAAAAACAAAATACATATTTATGAAATTATGAGATTTATTAGAGGCTTAAATCCAGATATTAGAAAGCTTTTAGAAATAATGACACCAAACAGCTTACTTCAATATCTCAAAAAAGTGCTTAATAATTTAGGAAAAGAATATTTCAACAATTAATAATTAATAATTAATAATTAACAATTACCTCTCTTTGAAAACGGATAGGATTGACGCGGTAGGGAAAATTTTTTCTTCTCTTGGTCGATTGGATATGGCTCTGAGACCTCCCCATCCCACCCTATGGGAAGCTCCGAAGAACGACCGCTTTTTTCTCCTTTAAAGAAGAGGCTTTCAACCCTAATTATTAGGTAATTAATTTTGCTTATGCACTTATAAGATAACTGGATATAACTTTCTTCCTTCCTCCTTTTTCCTTCTTCAATTAATTTTGCTTATGCACTTATAAGATAACTGGATATAACTTTCTTCCTTCCTCCTTTTTCCTTCCTCCTTCTTCCTTCCTCCTTCTTGCTTCAATGAATTGCACTAATAATATTTTCTAGATTTTGGGTAATATATTCTCCCTCAAAAAATTGTTCTTGTAAATTTGATAAACTTTCCTCTAAACGTTTAATTGCTAGATTTAAACCTCTAGCATTAGTAAATAATCTCGACCTGAGTCGGTTCATAACTAAATCCAAAATAGAATAATGTTTTTTACTATTCTCAGAAGGTTCAAGGGGATAAAGTTTTAACAAACGAATTCCTTCCAAATCTTGATTTTTAATCAATCTCACCAACTCTTCATCCACCTGATAAACAAACTGTTCAATGGCATATTTCATCACCACAGGTTGAAGACTAAAATAAATTTGACCCTGTTTTTGACTCTTTTCTATCAATGAACGTCGTCCAAGAGAACCAACTATTTCTAATAATTCCGATGCTGACAGAGGAAATAAAATTTTTTCTTGCAGTTGAGATAAATTTATAGGTTGTTGTTCAAGAGCTAACCAATACATCAACTCCTTCTCCGCTACAGATAATCTTTGAAAAGGTTGATCGAGTAAAGATCGAACATCTCCCATTAAAAGCGTATTTTTAATAAAGTCTCCAACTTGACCAGCATATAATTCTTGAACCATTCCCGAAATAATCTTGACAGCTAAAGGATTACAACCATAACGTTCAATCAGACTCACCCAATCTTTACTCACAACAAATCCTCGTTCTGCCAAAATTTTTTGGGAAATTTCTTCAGAACCAATCACCTGTAATGAGCGAACTTTTTGCCCTTCCAATTGACCTAAATCTTTCAACTTCTCAGAACTTGCCAAAATCAAACAACTTTGATGCGGCTCTTCAGCAATTCGTTGAATGAATTTTCCATAGTCTGTAAAACCATCACCATAATAACCTGCTAAATCCTGACAACTTAGAATCATTTCCACATCATCAAGAACCAACAAACAACGATTACTGCGTAAAATCTCCATCAGTTGAGAAATTCCAGTTTCAATATCCTCGAAGTTGCTTAATGGTTGAGGGGATAAAAATTGGATCAAATCGGTCAAAATAGAACGGAGTGGTATCTTTTGACGTAGCGATCGCCAAATTACAAAATCAAATTTATCTGCATTTTGTTTAGCAAATTTCACCGCCAGGGTGGTTTTTCCCATTCCCCCCATCCCTAATAGAGCAACTAACCGACAACGATTGGTTAAAGTCCATTGACTTAACTGAGACAATTCTTTCGTCCGCCCATAAAATGTTTCCACATCTGGAGCAGCATTCCAATCTTGGCGAGAAATTAAGCTAGAAGTTTTAGGTTCAGCAGTCTGAGGTAAAAATTCTTCAGATTGACTTTGCTCCTGATACAGAGCCACCAACAATTGCTGTAACTTAGCCATTTTTCCTGGCCCTTTACCTAAAATTTGAAACTTACGATAGGTTTCACCCAGTCTTTTACGAACCGTTTCTGGCTTAAGTTTTAGTTGTGTGGCAATTGTGGCGATCGACTCTCCTTCCAGTAAAGCCTTAGATAAAACTTCAAGCTCTGTATCTGAGACACCATAACTACTTGCAACTTGTTTAAGAAAATTTTGAGGAATCAAGGTCATTTCAGTTATCAGTTATCAGTTATCAGTTATCAGTTATCAGTTATCAGTTATCAGTTATCAGTTATCAGTACCTCCTGATAATTAGGGAGGCTTGAGACCAAAATTTTTTGGTCATACTTTAGTATCCCAAAATACAGCGCTACACAAATACGTTAGGACATTCCTCTTGTTGTCTATTACCTTGCGACTAGCCTCCTCCGGAAGGGCTAAAGTTAACTTCGTCGCGGAGTCGCACCGCTATTCCCTGTTACCTTACAACCCAAATTTATCGTCCTAACCAAAAGAAGTAGTGCTATAGAAATTCTCTTAATATTATACACAATTTTGGGTAATAAGTGAGATTTTTTTAGTAACATAGCTATAAATAGAAACTTATGTGATTCATGGACAACCAAATCTTGAGTAGGAAATTAGTATAAAAATCCCTGTCTAGGCAAGTATTTATACTGTATAAATTATCTTCATTGACCAAAAAATAAGCTCTCAAGCCTCCCCTTGGCTGCCCCACGAGCTACCGCTCTACAAGGGGATGAAAAAGCGGTCGTTAGCGCAGTTTCCCGAAGGGTGGGGTGGCGAGATCCCCTCGCCATATCCAATCGACCAAGACAGCGGTCGATATTCGTAGCTTCCCGTAGAGTGGGATGGCAAGGAAACCTGCGCCATATAATTGACCAAAAGAAAATTTTCAAGCCTCTGGCTTTAGGCAGACAGAGGTACTGATAACTGATAACTGAAACCCACATTCCGCAAGAGTAAAATTTTCCGGAAAATATTCAGCATAGATACTAAATAAAAATCTAGCGGTAATCAAAAATTAAATCAATTATCCCGTAAAAATCATCAATTATTTCCCCCTAATTCCTACTTCCTACTCCCTCTTTTCCGGAAATGTCTAATGTATAAAAAATTAAATCCGGATTACTAATACCAAATTGAAATGAAGCTGTATAGAATAATATTTCAAGCATAATAGACCGCAGTCCATTAATGGATAATGGATAATTACCTCTCCCTTTTAGGTAAAGGATTGACCAATAAGGAAAAAAATAATTTTTTTCCCTTTGAAAGGGGAGGCTAATAAAGGTGAATTATTTAATTATTAATTATTAATTATTCGGTAAGTGTAGATAGATATAGATCGATTTAATGAATTTCAAATTCTATCCAACCTCATATAAAACTGGTATAAGTAGATTGACTACTCCCCTGGCTCTCTGCCGAGGGGATTCTAAGCAGATACTGCGCAACAGGATAAATCCGTGTTGCTCCGTTTCTTCTTAGCTGACCAAAGATACACTCTTTGGGGACAATTTCCGCGGTGCCCCTACACAGTCGGCTTAAGTTTAACCCATGCTTTGCTGCTTACTTTTGTGATTATATTTGCAGCCGCGTTACAGTCTGCATTAATTAACCAATTATTACTACTCCTATACAAACCACGCTTTATTCTTTTTCCTGACGGTTTCCAATCATCGGGTTTTTCACCATAAATAGGCAGATCGTTACCATCTAAAAACGAAGCAATACTTGTATAACTTTCCTCGGTTTCTATGAATATAATCCCATACTCAGAAGATAATTGAGCTATTCTTTCTTTGAGTCTAGCTGTAGGAATTGGTACAAATTCTGAATTCTTTTTATGACCATTATCTATTTGATTTTTCTGACCTTTATTCCAACCAAATACAATTGTACCAATAGAATTTTTGTGCGCAATGATTAATTACTATTCTAGCTGCTTTGTTAATACCCAAATCGCATTTGGCGGTTACGCTTTTCTGTAATTGCAGCCAGTTTATTTGACCAAAATCCAGTCGGTTTATTTTCTTTGATAGTTGATACTTGTTTGTTGTACCAACGATTCATTGATTTGAGATGTTTACCATCTATAACCCGCGCTTGTACCCACATTCGATACACAGGTCAACCAATTATATCATGTCCGGTTGAACAGTTATAAATAAACGATGAAGGAGTCAGGAGTCAGGAGTCAGGAGTCAGGAGGGAAGAAAGAAGAAGAAGGAGAAAGTTTTTTTTATCACTAATTATCCGGACATGATATTATTTACACCATGGTCAATTCCTAATACATTTTCTTGATTTAATTGAGGTTTAACTACTATTTCTTTTTCATAGACAAATTCCAAATAAAAACATCTGTTCCTCGGTAATATCCTCAGTTCTTTAATAGAAGCAAAGTTGAGATTACTCGGCATTGGAATTAAAAAGCAATCTAGACCAAACCAGCGTTTACAGGTATTACAAGCGTGGCACTCTAATTTGATTACCTTTAAGTTTTAATGCTTGCTTGGGATAACTAACTGTAGCCATTCCCCCTTTTTTTCTGTAGTTAGGAATCTTTGGTCTGTCTGAGATTTTTCCTTCACTATAGGCTTTTATTAGACCACCCTGAAGAGCGAAATGATTCAGCTACAGTTCTCAATATTTGTTGTGCTGAAGAGCGAATGTAAAACTTTATAGTGATTGTTCTTTTTGTAGACTAATTCCTGCGTCATACTTACCCAGAGTTTTGTGAGACTTAAAATATAATTGTCTGGCATAATATATTCCCATGTTAGTTAGCTTGTGAGACTGTTCGCACAAGAATGTTAAAATAGCAAT
Source organism: Okeania sp. SIO3B5 (assembly GCF_010692555.1). Taxonomy (GTDB): domain Bacteria; phylum Cyanobacteriota; class Cyanobacteriia; order Cyanobacteriales; family Microcoleaceae; genus Okeania. The sequence goes on from NZ_JAAHHG010000020.1 coordinate 14,149, forward strand.
TAATTCGGGATTTTTACCTACTAAAACTTGCTGACAACAGTACATTTGAAACGAGGGTTGGATGGCTTACCCCTGAGTAATAATAGGATAAAAAAGATAATTTATGACCTAAAAACTGGTATTAAATCTATTCCCATACGACTCCTGAGGACTGAGGACTGACTCCTAAAAAGTACCCTACCTATTTGTAGCAAACATTTATAAAATTGGTATAAATGGCGTAAAACTAGAGAAAAGGAAAAGATGACGAATTATTTCAGAAAAAGCCAAATATAGGAATAGAGCTAATAGACCGCAGTCTCAGCAGAGGCCATCGTCCCGGAATAGTGTTAATGGATACTGGTTATGGTAATAATACAACATTTCTCAAAAAACTCGAAGAAAGGGAATTAAAATACTTAGGAGGAATCGCAAAAAACCGAAAAATAGTAGTTAAACAAAAATCATTCTCAGAAATAGAAACTAGAATAGATGAATTGGCAAAAAGCTTGCCAGTAGAGAAATTTGAGCCAGTTATCTTAAGTTTAGAAAAACCAAAAAAAGTTTGGGTTACAACACTCACAGCATCGACTTCACGCCTTTCTGGAGAAAGAACTTTTGCTATCGTTATGAATGCTAGTTCTACAGAAGAGGCAACAGAAATTGATTATTTTATTACCAATGTTGAGCCATCAAAAGTGACATCTGAGTGGATAGTAAATAGCTACTCAAACAGGAATTGGATAGAGGTTTTTTACCGAGAAGCGCTCATGATGGTTAGGGTTAAGAGAATATCAAGTAAGAGATAAATGGAGTCTAGAACGCCATTTTATCTTAGTGTTTTGTGCTTATACTTTTATCATTTGTCATAAGTTAACAGGGGGACTACGAAGGCAATGGGCGAACAAACCTTTGAAGACCTTTACTGAAGCTTTGGAAGCTTTTCGTACAGCTATGTATGCACCGTTTTTTTGATTGGTTGACTAAAAACCGTGACGTATTTGCCTCTCACAGAGAGAGTTTGGGCTATATTTGGGCTTAAAAGTTGTTTCATTAATTGATAATGGATAATGGATAATGGATAATTACCTCTGGTTAAAACCGTCCTTGATTGAATATAAGGAAATATTATTTATTTTTTCCCCTTAAAAGGGGAGGCTTTAAACCAGAATTATTTAATTATTAATTATTAATTATTCGGTAAGTCCCAATAGTAATTTTTATAGCAGTTTTCATGTTTCATAGAATACAAAGATTTTGGCTTACAGCGGTTTTCATTTCAGTAGACCACAGTAGGGACGTTGCATGCAACGTCCCTACAGGATTTTGGTTATGGCGATGTGGTTCATCAATTTGAAAAGCGCTGTAAAAGCAGCTATGCTGAGGACAGAGGGCAGAAGTTTTTTAGTCAACATGAGTGAAAACCGCTATAAACCCTCAAATTGACAAAAAAAAATTCGGATTTATAGCTACCCGAATTTATATAGCTGCTAAGAAAAAACTGAGAAGCTGCTGATTTTTTCACCTTCTTTGTAAGACAAATTACAGCAGATTTAAAGTAAATGAGGTACACATAAGAATATTCAATAATTTAGAATTACCTCTTCTTATAAATAAAAGGATTGGATAAAAAGATTTTTTTTCTTTTAGTCAATCCTATCCATTTTCAAGGAGAGGTAATTATCTTTTTTTTGCGGGTTTAATACCCCACCGTCAACGGGGGTGTTCAAAATTGTTTGGGGTTAGAATCCCCATGCAATTTTCCCTCCTGACTCCTGACTCCTGACTCCTGACTCCTTCTTCAATAATTATTAATTATTAATTATTAAACTCCCCGTTTTAAAGCAATTTCTACTTGTCTAAATTCTTGATTTAAACGTTTCTTCAATTTTTCAGGTACAGGACGATTTGGATAAGAACTATAATGCCCTGCTAAAGAATTAAGAGCAGTTCTCATAGTAGTAAAAGAAGGTAAAGTCGATACAGAATTATCACGTCTGTAGCGAGAAGCATAGTCATTAATTGTTTGACGTGCTAGTGCTTGAGCTTCCGCCTTACTTTCTGTATTTTCTGGTAACTCAATAGCTGTTTTTAAGGTATTTATTAAAGCTAATGTGTCTTCTTGATAATTTCCAGTTAAAGTTGCGGGATTATTAGAACAGCCTATCAAACCTATTACACAAACGAAAACTAAGGCTAGTATACGAGAAATAAAACGTTTCATAGAAATTTATTTGCTATGGTAGCTAATTTGTTATTGATTATTTCATAGTATAGTCTAGATCAACTTGAGACTTTACTTTACAAAATCAAAAGCTAATTTAGCTACATCGCCGAGAACCCCACGCCAATTTTAAGGTATGGCTTGGGAGTATGTCACTTCAATCTATACAGTATAGTCAGTAGGTTCCTTTCTGGAAGGACTTCAATAATTTAGAATTTAGAATTAAGAATTTAGAATGCGCGAATTACCTTTCCTTGAAAAGAAGAGGATTGACGAACAGGAAAATTTTTATTTATTATCCCCGATCAAGCTATCCCTTGCCCATAAGTCTTGAAACCCTTGTGGGACCCACCCCTAACCCCTCCCAGGAGGGGAAAAAGGAGAAAGGAGAAAAAATCATAGTAGCTAAGTAAAACTACTGAAGTTGTCAAAAAAAAAGTATTTTTCCATACATTTTTTCTCCCGAAAAAGCAGAACCAAGGCTTATACATAACTCGTCTATTTTGTCAAGCTTTATGTTAAGAAAGATGTGGGTCATTTCAGTTATCAGTTATCAGTTATCAGTTATCAGTTATCAGTTATCAGTTATCAGTTATCAGTACCTCTGCAATAAGGAGGCTTGAAATAAGGAATATGTTCTTTTTTTATCCCCTTAAAAGGGGAGGCGCATACCCACAATTTTTCGGTAAAGCATAGATCAAGGGAAAGGTTTAAAGCACAATATTTCGGTAATGCAGCCTGCTTTGATTATTGCAGTCAACCCACATATTGACCACTATAATTTTCTTCTTACTTTTGACTTTTGACTTTTGACTTTTGACTTAAATAAAAAACTACCCTTGGCCAGAGAGTAAACCGAACTAGAAAAATAGCCTACACTAAATAAATAAAGTAAACAAAATCGCAATTGATTTTCTATGCCCGTATTAAGCGAAAGAACCTTAGAAGTTGGACAAAAATTAGAAGGCTTTGAGGTAAAAGCCATTACCCACCTCAAACAACAGCAGATAGTGGCATATCAACTAGAGCATCTGAAAACTGGTGCAAAATTGCTACACCTCTACTCAGAAGATGCTGAAAATTTGTTTTCCATCAGTTTTCCTACTCCTCCGCCAAACAGCACAGGAATACCGCACATTCTAGAACATTCTGTTTTAGCAGGTTCAGAAAAATATCCTGTACGGGAACCATTTTTTGAAATGCTAAAAATGAGTCCGGCCACCTTCATCAATGCGATGACTGGACCTGACTGTACTTATTATCCAGTCTCCAGCAAAGTCAAACAAGACTTATTCAACCTGGCAGAAGTATACTTTGATGCAGTATTTCATCCTCTACTGACGGAAAACACATTCAAACGGGAAGGCCACCATCTAGCTCCTGCCGATCCGGAAAACCCTCAAGGCGACCTAAAATTTACTGGGGTAGTCTATAACGAAATGAGTGGTGTTTTTTCAGACCCCGAACAACGCTTAGATAGTATTGCTAATAGAACTCTATTTCCTGACAACATCTATGGTCTCGAATACGGAGGCGACCCAAAAAATATTCCCGAACTCACTTACCAAGATTTCCGGGAGTTTCACGCCAACTATTATCATCCTAGTAATGCTTACTTTGTTTTCTACGGGAATATTGCCACTCCAGAATATCTAAAATTTTTGGCTGGAAAGTTAGATGTTTTTGAACAACGGAAACCCAACATCAACATTACTCCTCAGTCTCAATGGAGCGAACCCCGTTTCCAAGAAGCTTCTTATCCTATTAGTGCAGCAGACTCGGCAGAAGAGAAAACTTATATTATGCTCAAATGGTTGGTAGGAGATAGTACCAACTCAGATGAGTGGGTGGCCTTGGATATTCTCAGCCGAATACTGTTGGGAAATGAAGGGGCACCATTGAAAAAGGCGATCGTTGAATCTCAAATAGGTCAAGACTTACTAAGGTCTGGAGTAGACTCTGTAGGTAAGGAAACTACTTTTCATATTGGTATTCAAGGTAGCGAACCAGATCGTGGTGAAGCATTCAGTCAGTTAATTATTAATACTCTCACAGAACTTGCAGAAACTGAACTTGAACCTAATCTTGTGGAAGCAGCTTTCCAACAAGCAGCATACCAACATCAAGAAATTGCCAGTATGTATCCTTTGCGGATGTTGTTCCGGGTGATGCAAACTTGGATTTATGGTAACGATCCATTAACGTTTTTGCAAATCGGCGATCGCCTCGTTGAATGCAAACAACGTTATCTTGAAGACCCTAATTATTTCAACAACCTCATCCGCGAAAAGTTACTCAACAACCCCCACCGTTTAACTTTAGTATTAAAGCCAGACCAAGAATGGCAATCAGCTTATGACCAAGAAATAGCAGCACAAGTAGAACAGGTACGTTCTCAACTGACTCCAGAAGAGCTAGACAATATAGCTAAAGAAGCAGAAGCACTAGAAGTTGAGTCAGGAACTCCCAACGATCCAGAAGCAGTAGCTAAACTACCTCAACTACAGGTAAGCGACTTACCACCAAAACCAGATGATCTTCCTACTGATGTCGAACAAATTGATGGTGGAGTCACACTATTACGCAACCATGTGTTGGCAAATGGGGTAAACTATTTGCAGATAGATTTTAGTCTGCGGGGGTTGCCTGAAGATTTGTGGTTGTATGTACCTACTTATATAGATGCTTTGCGGAAGTTGGGTGCAGGAGATATGAATTACGAACATATTGCCCAACGCATTGCTTCTTATACAGGTGGAATTAATTTTAGAACTCAGTTGGGGACTCACGCTCAAGATCCTTATCGCCCTATACATGGATTTCGTGTAACTCTGAAAACCCTTGACGAACAACTACAGCCAGCATTAGATTTATTGCGAGATTTGATTTTTGCAGTCAACCCTCGCGACACTGCTAGACTGCGAGATGTTGTTAATCAGTCTCTGGCTCAGAGTAGTTCTGATTTGGTTTACAATGGTATCTATACAGCCATGTTGCGTGCTGGCGCTGGCATGACGGCAGAAGCTAAAATTAGCCAAATTCTTAACGGTTTGCCTCAATTAGAGTTGCTGAATAAAGTATGCGATCGCTTTGATGAGCATGGGGCTAACTTGATGACGAAAATTGAAACTATCCGTGATTATGTTGCGAATCAACCTATGACTGCTAGTTTCACTGGTTCCGACAATGGTTATGAGGTGGTGAAGAAAACCCTCTCAGAGTGGAGTCAGCAGCAACAGCAACAACCAGGAGAGAATTTTGCTAGTCGCTTCGATCCTATTTACAATCTACAGGAAGGTTTGGCAGGCCCTGTACAGGTAGCTTATTGCGTTCAGACTATGCCTGCACCCCACTTCAGTCATCCCAAATCACCATTGTTAGCATTGGGCGCTCATTTGTTGGGTTTGGGTTATCTATTCAGTGAAATTCGTTTGAAGGGTAATGCTTACGGTGCTGGATGCTCTTACGGTGGGTTAGGAAAGGTTATTTCTTTGTATTCTTACCGAGATCCTCATGTGAGTCGTACTCTTGAGGTGTTTGCAGGTTTGATAGATTATATCAAGGATTTAGATTGGACTCAGACTGATGTTGACCGAGCTATTATTGCTACCATTCAGGATGATTCTCCAGTGTTACGCCCAGAGATGGCTACAAGTTTAGCCTTAGAGCGTTATTTGATAGGGAAAACTACTGAAGTACGAGAGGAACGTTATCAGCGATCGCTTAATGCTACGGTAGGGGATGTTAAGGAAACTTTGTTAGATGTGTTTACTTCAGGAATGGAGCGCAGTAACATTTGTGTGATGTCTTCTCGCGCCAAATTAGAAGAAGCAAACGATCAGATGGAAGAAAACACTTTGGAAATTTCTGATATTATGTGATTTCAGAAAAAGTAAAACCTTGTAAGGACGTTCCATGGAACGTCCCTACTGTAGTCTACCCAAATGAAAACCGCTATACAGAAAAATTTATACTGATTATACTAACTTAATATCATACTAAAAAATAGACATTAAGGTAGAAAAACTGATTCAATAACCTAAGAATATCTCCCCATCTCCCCATCTCCCCATCTCCCCATCTCCCCATCTCCCCATCTCCCCCTCCCCCCATCTCCCCATCTCCCCCTCCCCCCCTCCCCCCCCCCCCCCNAAAGAATAAAGGGAATGTCAAATTACTGAGAAACCAGTAGATGTAGTTGTTGTAGACTTAGGAATTAAAACGTTGGCAACATTGTCAACAGGAGAAGTATTTGATGGCTCTAAATCTTACAAAAAGTTAGAATCTAAACTATCACGATTGCAATACCGCTCGCAGGCATAAAACCAAGTTTTCCAATAACTGGAAAAAAGCACAGCTAAAAATAGCTCAGTTACATTGCTGAGAATAGCTAACATCAGGAAAGATACATTGCATAAACGCGCCTACTTATTTGGCTAAAAACCACAGTCAAATAGTAATAGAAGACCTTAATGTATCAGGTATGATGTCAAACCATAAGCTAGCTAAGGCTGTTGCCGATATGGGTTTTTATGAGTTCAGAAGACAGGCGCGAGTATAAGTGTCAACTATACGGCTCTAAGTTAATCGTTGTTGATAGATGGTTTCCTAGCTCTAAGACTTGCAGTAGGTGTGGAAAGGTAAAGCAGTCTCTGCTGTTATCAGAGCGCGTAATCAAATTGCGAACACTGCAATTTTAGCTGCGTATGAGACTTGAATGCGGCGTTAAATTTAGCTATGGCGGTTAGTTTGCTCCGCAACGCTAGCGCGAACGACCGTGACAGCCTGTGGACTGGATAACGCCGACGTTGCCAGGTAGAAACAGGAATAGAACAGGCTATCTATAGATAATCATAGATTTATATAGATAATCGTAGGTTTCTAAGAACGGTTGCTTTTCTAGCTGAGATGATACGAATATTACCGTTACGTTCTGTATGAACAACAGTAATAATTATAAGACCTTGAATAGCTCCGATACTAATTTCGCGAATCTCTCCATAATTATATCTTTCATCAATAATAGTAAAAACTATGCCATAAAAAATTTCGGTTGCTTCTTCAAAACTAATGCCATGTTTTCTGATATTCTGTTGTTTTTTGTTTTCATCCCACTCAAACATTAAATTGGTTATATTTTAGAGTATATAAGGCTAAGATTTTTCACTATTTATAATACTCTTTTGAGGCTAAATTCTTAACAAGACAAACAATATTCCTACTGATAACTGAAAAAAGGCGATCGCTCCAATAAATATTTGCCAGAAAAAAATTTCAGCAAAGGGTTGATTTAAAATTTATTTGTGCTACTATTTGTATAGTGGGAAAGATGCGCTCATATGTACTCTATGTCCAGTCGCTCAATTATCGCTTCATAACTTCATCCTGCTGAAAAAAAAAGACGATATAGATAATTTAGTCATCTTTAGATGACTTAAGCTATTAGCCAAGGATTTCAATCTTGGTTTGGTTTATTGCCAAAATTCGGAGTTTGCCTCCAGATAAAGTTGGCGAAATAATAGATTTTGTGGATTTTTTGTATCAGCGACAGCAACAGTAAAGTTTGACTCACTCTACTACTAAACTATCTGAAACAGCCTTTGAGAAAATTTGGGATAATCCCGAAGATGATAATGCTGATAACTGATAACTGATAACTGAAAAGGAGCAATTATGAATTTAGTTTGTGAACTTCCTATGGGAATTTCGGAAAATGAGGCTAAGTTTTTTTTAGCAATAAAATTGTATGAAATTAATAAAATTTCTTTAGGAAAAGCAGCAAAATTAGCAGGATATTCTAAGTCAGCTTTTATAGAAATTTTGGGACAATATAAAGCCCCTATTTTTAATTATTCTCCTGAAGAACTACGGGAAGAAATAAGTAAATGATTGAAAGGACAACGTTTAGGAATTTCTGATAGAGATTCAATATTCTTTAACAGCTTTTGATACTAATGTCTTGCTATTTCAATATTAACAATACAACCAATATTCCTACTAACAACTGATAACTGAAAAAAGGCGATCGCTGCTATTCATATTTCCCAGGAAAAAATTTCAGCAAAGGGTTGATTTAAAATTTATTTGTGGTACTGTTTGTATAGTGGGAAAGGTGCGCTTATATATACTCTATGTCCAGTGTCGTAATTATCACCTCATTTAGATTGAAGCACCTAATTTATCGCTTCAATAATTAACAAAACTCACCTCCCATCCTCACAGCTCAACGCTCAACTTTTCACCAACGCCAAAAAACAAAGTACATAGTATATAGATATAAATGTAGATAGATATAAATAATGACACAGACAAATACTTACACCGAGTCGGAAAAAATACTAATTGTCAAAATTCGGAGTTTGCCTCCAGATAAAGTTTCGGAAATAATAGATTTTGTGGATTTTTTGTCTCAGCAACAGCAAGAGCAAAGTTTGACTAACTCTACTACTAAACTATCTGAAACAGCTTTTGAGAAAATTTGGGATAATCCCGAAGATGATGATTATGACTATTTATAAATAAGGAGAGGTAATTATTAATTATTGAAGACGTGGTGCTTCAGCAAACTCATCAAAAGAACGAAATCGACCATTTTCAAAATCATCTAATCCTTGCTGAATACCTTTAATAGCTTCTTCCGTATCGGCAGTTTCCCAGTCTAAAACTCTGGCAAGTAATTCACTGACAACTAGAGAAATATCTTGTCCCTGTTGAGTTGCTTTTTCCCGGAGTCGTGCTTCTAGTTCTGGAGTTAGGTTAATTGTAATTGACATATATATTGTTGATATTTTGATTGAGAATTTAAGGATTTTGTCTATTTTTGCGAGTGGGAATTTCTAGTACATAATCTGCTTGAGTACACAAACTGCGTAACTCCTCGAAGGTATCTGCTAAGGAAGGTTTTTGATGTTGTTTTTGCCATGCTAAAAACTCCTGAAATGTTTGGGTGTCGATAATAGCAGCTACAAGTTTTTCTTGTTCATAAATCATTTGTGGTTTTTGGGTTGGTTATTTTAGGTCTGATAAATTTTGTTGTGCTTCGTGTATTTCCCAATTCAATTTTTACCTCCTATATCCTTGATATTTTGATTGATAATTTAATGTTATTTATACAGGACTTACGCAAAGACACTATGTATAGAGTCCAGTAACTATTGTTCAATAGTGACAACTACTATATATAGCGTATCTACCTAAGTCCTATTGTATTAACATTGAACTCTGGAAATATTTTTATCTGGAAAAATACTCACAAAGGTCAGAACTTACGCAAAGACACTATGTATAGAGTCCAGTAACTATTGTTCAATAGTGACAACTACTATATATAGCGTATCTGCCTAAGTCCTATTATATTAACATTGAACTCTGGAAATATTTTTATCTGGAAAAATACCCAAAAAGGTCAGGACTTACGCAAAGACACTATGTATAGAGTCCAGTAACTATTGTTCAATAGTGACAACTACTATATATAGCGTATCTACCTAAGTCCTATTGTATTAACATTGAACTCTGGAAATATTTTTATCTGGAAAAATACCCAAAAAGGTCAGGACTTACGCAAAGACACTATGTATAGAGTCCAGTAACTATTGTTCAATAGTGACAACTACTATATATAGCGTATCTGCGTAAGTCCTAAAGGTTAGAGAATTAAAACAAATCTTGCAAAAAGCAGGATTTTCACTCTTATCAAGAAAATTTCTCCTAAATTCTGAATTCTAAATTCTAAATTCTAAATTCATCTCTGGAGATGTCTAATGAAATATAGTATTTTAATTCAATGGTCTGAAGAGGATAAAACCTATATTGCTAGTTTGCCTGAATGGGGAAAGTATGCTCAAACTCACGGTGAATCTTATGAGGAAGCACTGGAAAATGCGAAGGAAGTTTTGGCAGATTTAGTTTACGTTTATGAGGAAATGGGGAAACCTCTGCCACAGCTACAGAATTTACAAAGAACCTAATTTGTATAAGCAAACTCAAGAAATTTTGCCGTCACGCACCTTTTTTTATAGATAATTTATGGTGCGTTACGCCCTCCTTGGGAATGGGGAAAAACTGATACCTGAAATGGCTCAACTTTTCCGAAAATTCCTCACAGAAAATTGGATAAAATATTGAGGAGTCTATTTTGATATTCTCAAAAAATATTCATAACTATATATATATATGAGGAGAAACTTATGCAACAGAATGGAAAAATCGCAGCAATAGGAGGAGTTATATTAGTTGTAGTAATTCCTATAATTGGATTCTTAATGCAGGCAGTAGGTTTAGGTATTAATATTGTGCAAGGTTGGCCGACTTTTTTTGTAAAAAAAACAGACCGCTTTTCCTGCGAGTTACGACCAGATACAGAAAGAGGAAAAGATGTTTGGACGGTGATGTATGACGATAATAAAAGTAAACAACCCTGGTTAGGTATGGTTATACCGATGGGAAGAGTTTGGTCTCCTGAGAGACGATGCCAAGAAATAGAAAAGCGGTTAGAAAATTTTCGGGAAGATGGTTTAGTTTCTCTAGGGTATCGCGACGACCCGAATACTCCACAACAACAAGTCTTATGTGTCAAAACAAAGTTAAGCGGTGATGGTTGTCCGTTGTTGATGACTTTGGATGTGGGGACAGATGGTTATCAAGCGTTGCGAGATACTACCAAAGCATTAAGAAATGGAAGGTCTTTTTACCAGTTGGCAAATTCTGGTTCTTCTGAGAAATCGCCTGTTGTTTATTTGGAAACTTTTTTGGCAGAGGAAGATAAGTAGTAGGGTGTGTAGCGGCATCCTTTTTTTTGGTTTTACAGAAAGTCAAGAAATTTAGGCATCAGGTACCTTTTTCTTTATTGATAATCTGATGGTTACGCTAGAAATTTTTCATGTTGCGGAGCAAAACACACCCTACCAGACCAACTTTTTCTACCGTAAATGAATCAAAAAAACAAAGTACATAATATTTTAGATATAAATAATGGCACAGACAAATACTTACATAGAGTCGGAAAAAATACTAATTGCCAAAATTCGGAGCTTGCCTCCGGATAAAGTTTCGGAAATAATAGATTTTGTGGATTTTTTGTCTCAGCGACAGCAAGAGCAAAGTTTGACTAATTCTACTACTAAACTATCTGAAACAGCTAATGTTGTTTGTATTAACATTGAACTCTAGAAATATTTTTATCTGGAAAAATGTCCAAATCGGATGTATAAGTATTTTGTGAGAGAAATAGTAGAGTGTGTAAGGATATTTCCTCTACCAAAGCCAACAATTAAGCTTGACTTTACCTTAATCTATTTTAATTTTAGACATCTTTAAATCTAGCTTTTGATCTGGATAATCTGTCAATTCCAAAGAAAGTTCTTTAGCATTATCTAATAAGGCAAGTGGAATCGTAATAATACCATAATATCTTCTACCATTTGGTGGTAATTCCCCTGGTAAATCTTCTGTACTTGCGTTGAGAGACCTTCCCTGGTCATCTGTAACATTCAAAAAACTGTACAGAAATCTCACAGACTGGTCTCCTTCATTTTTTATATTGACATCTAAAACTAGAGAATTACCCCACCGACGAACATCATTAACTTCTAGAGCTACTCCAGCGTCACTACTCACAATTGGAAAACTTTGCTGGGATTGATTTTTTTGAGAAGACTGTACCTTGGCTTGTTTATTCTGGGAGTCTTTTTTAGTAGTTTTTTCCTCCAGCAGTTTTTGTCGTTCAGCTTCTAATTCTTGCACTCGTCGTTCAGCTTTTTGACGCTTCCACCGTTCCTCCTCCAGTTGCCTTTGTAATTCCTCCTTATGTTTTTCTCTTCCTTTAGCGATCGCCCTTCCCCGATATTCCTCAAACAAATTAATAGGTATACCCCAAGAAAAAGTCCAACGTTGAACACCCGTCTCTACTCTGTCCACAGCTTGCTGAAAAGTTGACCGTTGTGACTCAGACAAACTTGCTTGTAGAGAAGCAAAATTTTGCACAACTTCCACATCACTCATTCCATGAACTGCCACAACCTCACCCTTTACATTCACAACAGGCGCTCCACTCATTCCACCCACAGTCAAAGCTTGATAAGAAACTCCATAACCCCGCGCCAACTTGTCCAAACCCGAAACATCACCTGAAACAAACTGGTCTACCAACTTCCCACCCCGAATAGGAAAACCAGAAATATAGATAGAACTACCTTTTTTCAGACTTTCTGAATTACCTATTTTCAGCACCGGATAGTTACATTTTCCTCCTACTGCCTTAAAAGTAACTAAAGCTAAATCTATATCACTGGGAAATATTTCAACCCTAGCAACATCCCAGACTTTTCCATCTTGTTTAGTCTGTAATAATCTTTCGCCCTCTTTGTTAACTACATGAGCTGCCGTTAGTACGGTACAGACTCCCGCTGCTCCAGGCACGAAAAAACCAGTTCCATGTCCGGGTTGGTTTCTATAAAATAGTTTGACAATACTAGGTTCTAGTCGAGAGGCAATTTCTTGTGGTGATAAAGAACAATTTGTCAGAGTTAGTGAAAGGAAAGTTAGACCAAGGATGCGGGGTAGAGATTTCATCTATTTCGGAAGTTCAGAAGTTTGAGAGTCTAATTTTTCTTGATTATTACCTACAACTCTAACTATGGTCTTTCTCTTCCCATTGAGGAAATTGAAAAGGTCATTGCTCTAAAAAAAGACCCACTATTTACCTATAATCCTTATCTACATTAGATAATAGAACAACTTTTTCTAGTTGTCAAGGGGTATTGGGGGCAGGTTTATCTAATTTTAGGTTGAGCCAGAATAATTTAACGTGGAACCCGCCCCTACTAAAAAAATGTCAATATTTGGCCACAATACTTATCTACTTAGAAAATAGAACAACTTTTTCTAGATGTCAAGGAGCGATCGCTCAATTACTTTAAATTTTGATTATCCCTGTGGTGGAAATTTCCAAATATACTCTTTTTGTTCCTGACCCTAGATTCTGATTTTTCCTAGCCCTAAAAAAAGAGCCACTATTTTCCCATAATACTTATCTACTTTGAAAATAAAACAACTTTTTCTAGTTGTCAAGGAGCGATCGCTTTTTCAGTTATCAGTTATCAGTTATCAGTTATCAGTTATCAGTTATCAGTTATCAGTTATCAGTTATCAGTTATCAGTTATCAGTTATCAGTTATCAGTACTAATTTAATGAGACTTGATACGAATCCTAAAATTATAGACAAAATTGAAAAGGTCTTTGCTCTAAAAAAAGAGCCACTATTTTCCCATAATACTTATCTACTTTGAAAATAAAACAACTTTTTCTAGTTGTCAAGGAGCGATCGCTTCATTATTAGTCTTCAAGCAAAATGAAAATTCCTCCTCACTTCTGACTTCTGACTTCTAACTTCTGACTTCATTTCCTGCCTGTCCCTGCCTGCGGTGAAAATATCAGGAACGGGCAAGATGCCCATTCCACAAAACTATTAAAATCCCAAGCGCATTTATGCAACGCCATAATAAGTGGAGAGTCATCTTTGAGATGACTTAAGCTATTAGCCAAGAATTTCAATTCTTGGTGGGTTGGTAGGTCTTGTCTTTGCCCCCTAAATCCCCCAAAATTGGGGGACTTTGAGAAGCAAATTGAACTCTTGTTCCCCCCAAACTTGGGGGGCTAGGGGGGCAAATTTCAGTTTAACTTCATCAAGGNCAGTTAACGAAGTCAGAAGTCAGAAGTCAGAAGTTAACCCACTCCTGCCCCTCCCAGGAGGGGAGCCAGGAGGGGAAGTCGGGGATTTGAGCAAGGCTCCAAAAATATTACGCCTTAAAAGGCGGGGTTTTAGACCCATATTATTTTGATAAGACCAAAACTCATAAGACATAGATCTATAGATCTATATACTTTCCTTCTTCCTTCTTCCTTCTTCCTTCTTTATTCTTCCTTCTTCAAAAAAACCAAAAGCAGAAAACCAATAAATCTTTCTTACTTTTGACTTTTGACTTTTGACTTTAAATTATCGATCTACAGACCCCATAATAATGTCAATACTACCCAAAATAGCCACAATATCAGCCACCTTTGCACCTTGTAAAATATGAGGAAAAACCTGCAAATTCACAAAATCAGCAGCCCGAATTTTAAAACGCCAAGGGAAAGGACTATTATCACCAATAATATAAATCCCAATCTCTCCCTTACCACTTTCAATCCGAACATAATGTTCACCTTTCGGAATCTTAAAAGTAGGAGGTATTTTCTTACCTAAAAATTGATAATCAAAATCATTCCACTCAGACTTAGGCCCTCCAGCCATCCGTTTTGCTTCCAGATTTTCGTAAGGTCCCCCAGGAAGTCCCTTTATCGCTTGACGAATAATCTTGACGGACTCCCGCATTTCCCGAATCCGCACAAAATATCGGGCCAAACAATCCCCATCTTTTTCCCAATGAACATCCCAGTCAAAATCGTCGTAACATTCATAGTGGTCAACCTTCCGTAAGTCCCATTTAACACCTGAAGCACGCAACATTGGACCAGAAAGCCCCCAATTAATCGCCTCTTCCCTACTAATCACACCTAATCCTGTAATCCGACGACGGAAAATAGGATTATTAGTAATTAAACGTTCATACTCATCAACCTTTGGCAAAAAATAGTCGCAAAAGTCTTCACACTTATCTACCCAACCGTAAGGTAAGTCGGCAGCTACCCCACCAATACGGAAGTAGTTATTATTCACCATCCGATAACCTGTAGCAGCTTCCCATAAGTCATAAATCATTTCCCGTTCCCGGAAAATATAGAAGAAAGGAGTTTGGGCACCCACATCAGCCAAGAATGGGCCAAGCCACAAGAGGTGATTAGCAATCCGGTTTAGTTCCAGCATAATTACCCGGATATAGCTAGCCCGTTTGGGGACTTCAATATCGGCCAATTTTTCCGGAGCATTCACTGTTACAGCTTCGTTAAACATTCCCGCAGCATAATCCCAACGACTAACATAAGGGACAAACATTGTATTAGTGCGGTTTTCAGCAATCTTTTCCATGCCCCTGTGTAAATAGCCAATCACAGGTTCACAGTCAACTACATCTTCCCCGTCTAAGGTGACAATTAACCGCAATACCCCGTGCATTGAGGGATGATGGGGCCCCATGTTAATGACCATGGGTTCGGTTCTGGTTTCAATTTTGCTCATGTTGATTCTTCTCTATAGTGATCTATTTTTATTTCAGCCCAATTATATTGTTAGACTGTAAATGGGTTCAGGCTAAATGTTATTATTATTGCTTGTATTTATCTAACGTTGGCATTTATACCCGCGCTCTCCTGCAAGGGAGCGTCGTATGGGAATGCCAATCAGTGCTACAATAAAATCACTTAATGTTAGTAATAGGCCAAAAACATTGAAGTCCAGATACAAGTACCGCATCTATCCAAATCATATCCAAATAACCAAATTAAATCAACTATTTGGTTGTTGCAGATATGTTTGGAATAGCACATTAGCACATTGTAATCAACTATATTCTAACGGTCAAAAGAAACCTAGCTATGTGGACTTAACTAAACAATTCATAACTCAAGCTAAACAAGAATTACTTTGGCTAAAGGAAGTTGCATCTACTCCATTACAACAGTCTCTCAAGGATTTAGAAAGTGCCTATAAAAACTTCTTTGATAGTTGCAAAGGCAAAAGTCAAGGAATTAAAGTTAAGCCACCAAAGTTTAAGTCCAAAAAATCTAGGCAATCTGCAAGATTTGTAGGTGCTAATTACAAGATTGGTCAAGATAAAATCTATCTACCAAAAATAGGCAAGATTAAAATAGTTTGGTCTAGAAAATTGCCTGCTGAACCTACCTCTTTGACAATAATCTAAATTTGACAATAATCTAAAGATGCAGCAAATCGTTATTTTGCTAGTTTTGTAGTAGATATTAAGCCCGAACCTTTACCTGAAACTAATAATTCAATAGGAATTGATTTGGGAATTTCGACTTTTGCAACTTTAAGTAATGGAGATAAAATTAATGCTCCAAAGCCTCTTAAGAACAACCTCAAAAAGCTAGCTAAATTCCAGCGTAAATTTGCTCGTACTGAAAAAGGCAGCAAGGGTCGTGAAAGGCATAGGTTAAGAGTAGCCAAACTTTCCTACGGAATGCTACGCAAACATGCTAAAATCAAAGATATTCGTACAGATTTTTTGCACAAACTATCAACCGATTTAGTTGAAAAATATGACACCATTGTGTTAGAAGACTTAAATGTTTATGGCATGGTTAAAAACCGTTAAGTTAGCTAAAGCAATCAGCGACTTAGGGTGGAGGCAGTTCAGAACTTTAACTGAGGCTAAATGCAATAAATATGGTAGGGAATTTAGAATTATTTCTAGGTGGGAACCCACTTCTCAAAAATGTTCTAATTGTGGTTTTCAAGGTGGTAAAAAAGAGCTAAATGTTAGGAGATGGACTTGTTTGAATTGCGGTGCATCCCATGATAGAGATGTAAACGCTGCCGTCAATATTTTAGAAGTTATTCAACCGAAAACCAAGGTTGAAACTAAAGCAATAGAAAACCCGATTCAACTATCACTTTTCAATGAAGTCGCCGAGGGTCAACGGTCGATTATTTATCGGACACGGAGCCGTCGTAAGTCGTCCCCTAAAAAGGATGCAAATGGTAATGATGTGTCAACCCTTCCTGAGTCATTAGTTCAGCTTAGTCTGTTCGAGTGATGGATAGGAATCCCGCCCTGTCTCGCAGAGCAGCGTCGGGAGGATGTCAAGTTCTGTTAAATAGTCAGTTGCTAGAACCAGATATAATTCTACTTACCCTGAGACACTACATATATTAGGTCAAAACTATAGTGCCACACTATAAGTAGTGTTTTCAATCAAAAATGCGTAATTTATAGCAATGTGCGCTGGCATATTTACAAATTACAAGAACTGTCCAGTAGCTAAAAGTCTTATATTATCCGTTTTTTATTCCCCTCCTGGGAGGGGGTAGGGGTGGGTTGCCTGTTGCCAGATAAGCTGTTGCCTGTTACCTGCGCACAGCGCTATACAAACTAATTAGTCAATTCTTATTGTAAATTGTAAACTTCAGACTTGATGAACCATGTATCTGTTCTCAGTGCCGAGTTAATCCAAGGTTTAGCAATATCTCCAAGAGGTCTTTACTTAGATGCAACAGTAGGATTTGGTGGCCATACCCAGTCAATTTTAGCTACGGCCCCAGATGTTAAAGTAGTAGCTATTGACCAAGATGAACAAGCGATCGCCTATTGTCAAACTTTATTGGCCTCTGAAAATTCTAATATTCAATTTTGGCATGGAAATTTTGCAGATTATGAGCCAAAAAATCTTGAATTTGATGGTATAATAGCAGACTTGGGTGTAAGCTCGGTGCAATTGGATACCCCAGAACGAGGGTTCAGTTTCCGGCATCAAGCTAAACTAGATATGCGGATGAACCAGCAGCAATCTCTGACCGCAGCCGAAATAGTTAATTCTTGGGAAGAAGCCAAATTAGCAAATATTTTTTATACCTATGGGGAAGAACGTTTGTCACGACGTATTGCTAGAAAAATAGTAGAACATCGTCCTTTTGAAACAACAACCGAGTTAGCAGAAGCGATCGCCCACTGTGTACCTCGTAAATACCGTTATGGTAGGATACATCCCGCCACTCGTGTTTTTCAGGCTTTAAGAATACAAGTAAATCAAGAACTTACTGCCCTAGAAACTTTTCTAGGCAATGCTCCTAATTGGCTCAAACCAGGAGGTAGAATAGGAATTATTAGTTTTCATAGTTTAGAAGATCGTTTAGTTAAACATAGTTTAAGAAGTTCATCTGTTTTGCAAGTATTGACAAAAAAGCCCATCCAAGCCCAAGATAGTGAAATAACATTAAACTCACGGGCACGTTCTGCTAAACTTAGATTGGCAGAAAAAATTGGTTAATCTAAGTATAAAAATCCATAAATAATTAACAAAAAAAACTGAATTATAATTAAATTTATTGTTGAATATTGTTCAGTAAATGAAACCTTTATTGGAATAATATATCTAGAATTAAGTATAGAATATACTCAAAATTAGTTTTTCTTGGAAGTTTATGGCCAGAGAAAAAATGAAACCCAAATTCATAAAATTTAACTCAAGGCTATTTATCCTAAATAATATACATTAATAAATTAGGAAACTCTCAAGGCCAACGAGAGTATAAAATTTGAAAAATTGTCTGGGAGTAAGGCATAGCATGAGTCGGGGAGAGGGGAAATTAAAATTGATGGTAGTCGATGACGAACCAGACAACCTAGATTTGTTGTACAGAACGTTTCGGCGAGAATTTAAAGTATATAAAGCAGATAGTGCCTTCAGTGCTATGAAAGTTTTGGAAGATGAAGGAGAAATGGCACTGATTATCTCTGACCAAAGAATGCCAGAAATGAATGGTACAGAGTTTTTAGGCAAAACATTAGAAAAATATCCAAATACAGTTAGGATTCTACTTACAGGCTATACAGATGTAGAAGACTTAGTAGAAGCAATTAACTCAGGAAAAGTATTCAAGTATATTACAAAACCTTGGAACCCTGAAGAACTTAAAACTGTAGTACAACAAGCTTCAGACACCTACAAAATTGTCAGCCAACGCACCAATGCTCTAACTCGTGCTTTGCGACGAGAGTCTATTTTAAATGAAGTAATGAGTGCTATTAGAGAATCATTGGATTACTCTAGTATGTTATCGACAATCATTCAAACAGTGGGACAGACTTTTGACGCAACAGAAGGCAAGTTATGGCCAGTCAAAGGCGATCGCTTAATGCCTGAGTCTTTTTCTTATCAAAACCCTGAAATTACTCAAAACAACTTCCCTTTCACGCCAGAACAATTTTTGGAAGTAGTAAAAAGTCGTCAAACCCAATTAGAAGAAAGTTCAGATCGAAGGATATGTAAATTAATAATCCCCCTGATTTATCAACAAGAGTTACTAGCAGTTTTAGCTCTTTATCAACAAGACAGAAGTAAATTCTGGTCTTCAGAAGATATAGAGTTGATAGAAAGTGTCCTGGAGCAAGGATCATTAGCATTATCTCAGGCCAAACTATATCAACGCACCAGAGAACTTGCAGAACAAATGCGTAATGAGCTAGAGGTAGCTCGTCAAATACAGAGCAACCTATTACCTCAAAGTTGGCCAGAATTTGAAAAATTAAGGATACAAGCTTGCTGTTATCCGGCCAGAGAAGTAGGAGGTGATTTCTTTGAAGTTTATACTCATTCTCAAGGTGACATCTGGTTGGCAGTGGGAGATGTTTCCGGTAAGGGAGTACCTGCCGCTTTATTCATGGCAAGTGCTATGTCTGTGATGCGACGAGAACTTTCTCAAGAAAATCCCCCAGATCCCTACGAAATCATGCACAATCTTAATACTGGTCTCTGTGATGACCTTATTAGTAACAATTGCTTCATTACAATGGTTTTAGCTCGTTATACACCAGAAACTGGATTGTTAGCTTATGCTAATGCTGGTCATGTGTATCCCTTGGTTTGGTCTCAAACTACACTACTAAGTGCAGAAAATCAGGACTCTAATCAAGTGAAACCAAATTTTCTCAAGGCTCGTGGTATTCCCCTAGGAATATTGCCAAAATGGAAAGGAAAAGCAGGTACTATAGACTTAAATTCAGGAGATGTTTTTCTACTAACCAGTGATGGCATCACTGAAGCAACAGTAGTTCAAGAGGCTACTGATAGTGGGGAACAAACTCGTGTAATGCTACAGCAAGAAGGTTTATGGCAACTTTTAAAACAGCACAAAAGTGAAATAGACCTAAATAATTTATTAGCTTATATCCGAGCTAATAATCAAGTTCAAGAAGACGACCAAACTATACTATCTCTGGAGGTTCTGTGAATTTATGAAAACCGAGCTTCAGGTGCCAAGCGACTTACGTTTTTTGACTATTGTTGAACAGTGGTTATTGAGCAGTTTAGAAGTAGAGCTAGGAGAACATATTGATTGGCCTCGTCAATCCAACCGTTTACGCTTGGTTCTGGCAGAAGCTTATTCCAATGTGATTCGTCATGCTCATAAAGACCAACCTAACTTACCAGTATTAATACGCTTAGAAGCCAAAGACGGCGGTATTGCTTTGGAAATCTGGGACTATGGTCAAGGTTATAGTATGGGAGAGTATAACCCACCAACTCCAGAAGCTAAACAAGAAAGTGGTTATGGATGGTTGATTATGAATAGATTAATGGATCGTGTAGATTATACATTGCAGATAGATGGTAGAAACTGCCTAAAATTACAAGCAAGTATACCAGAAAAAGTACCATAAATGTAGTTGCTTCATTAATATTGTATTTTGATATTGATGAAAATATTGCTGATGGAAGTTAAAACTAACTACTTTTTCTGGACTAGATTTATCGGAATTACCATCTAGATAATGGAATAAAATAGACCAAAGTTTTCGGGCTTTTTCTTTGATAAGGGACTTCCAAATAAAAAATTATCCCATTAGCTATGAAAGTAAGGGAGTAGGCAGTAGGGAGTAGGGAGTAGGGAAGAAATTGAAAAAGTAAGAAAGTAGAGATCGGTAAATTTTTAAATACAGTATATTTCAGGTAAATGAGGTACACATTAAGAATGGTAAAGTGAATGCAAGTGCGGGCATCTTGCCCGCGACAGGTGTACCTTACTAATATGAAATACGCTGTAATTGACTACTCCCCGCAGCTATTGCCGAGGGGATTTTAAGTTGATACTACGCAACACCGATAAATCCTTGTTGCTTCGTTTCTCATGATTCTGACCAAAGATATGTTCTTTGGGGACAATTTCATTGTGCCCCTACACAGTCGGCTTAAGTCTAAACCATGCTTTGCTGCTTACTTTTGTCTAAACGTTTGTATATCCAGATAATAGCACAGGACAACTAAAGTTGTCTAGTCTAAACGACTCGCTTGTTTTCATCCCCCGGTTAAAACACGCTTGCTCTCAACGTCGCTTTTCGGTAATCAGCGATCGTTACTCAGCACTCAGCAACGCTATAAATATGATAAATCTAATAAGTTTTGTTAAGTTTGGTTGCATCTAAACTGTACTCTACCGCAATATAAAAATAAGGTTTATTTAGATAAAATTAAATATATATTAGATTTGTTATTATGAATATGTTTTTTCCTTTAGCTCCTCGTTATCGCCTAGATGACGAATCTCCTTGGCTAGAAAGAATCGATCCTACTCGTAATTATTGGATTCATATCAATGGAGAAAAAACACTAACGGCTGTAATTCCTGGTTTTACAGTATCTTCTACAGATGAATTTAAACAAAATATATTTCAATTTCGCGACCTAGAACCAGGGGCACATATAAAAATTGAGAGAGCTTCCGAAACTTGTTATATTTACTGTATTAGTCAAAACTGCTATGCAGTCGAATGCTATTTTAATAAATCTCTAGTATGGCATCTATTTGACAAAGAAACTTTAGAAAGTTTATTAATGACAGGTCATCCAGATTGGAAGTGCGCTTCTAGTAGTATAGAACTAGGACAACAAATGTTAGTTCGTTCGTTGCAAGTATCCACTACAGCTTGAAATTAATAATCTGACATGAAATTTTCTAGCTTGAGGAAGCAAATTTACCGAAAAATTGGGTTTAAAGCCTCGCCCTTGTAGGGCGACTTTTTATTTGAGCATGCAAGTGAATTGGATATATGCTAAACTGTTATTAGTTGCCGGGGGGCACTCGGAAACTCGTGCGCGGACGTGGAGGGAAGCATCAGACTACCGCCAAGGAAGCAGCACCCTGTGAAGTGTCAACCCGCCGAGGAGCTATGGCTCAGTAGGAATCCCCGCGCCTAACAGCCGGGGAGGATGTCAACTATCTCTGGGATAACAGCTTTCAGCGATCGGCTTTGGTTGAAATCCCAGACTTATAGGTGTTGGTTAACGAAGTCAGAAGTTAGAAGTTCAGAAGCGAGTGTGTAATGCTGAGGGGACCTACGGGGCATATAAAGTGCGGAAGTAATTCCGCACACAGCCCCTCCAGAATGTAAGACACACTTCATTACAGTCAGAAGTTAACCCACCCCTCGCCCCTCCCCCTCCCAGGAGGGGAAGTAGGGGATTTGAGCAACTCTCCAAAAATATTACGCCTTAAAAGGCGGGGTTTTAAACCGATATTATTTTGAGAAAAAGACTTTACAGAAGATTTTCTAAGATCGCCTTCCTATTCCCTGTTCCCTGTTCCCAATTAATACAAATTTTACAAATCTAGCTAGTATCAATGAAATCTGCACTTAGCGTGAGTCAAATCAAACAGAAAGCCTTAGAAGTAGGATTTCATAAAGTTGGGATAGCTTCAGCAAATGAGTTAAGTTCAGACAAAGAAAGATTGCAAGCATGGTTGAACAAAGGTTATCAAGCAGACTTAAAATGGATGGCTAACCTCAAACGTCAAAACTTGAAGCTAGTGATGCCAGAGGTCGAATCTATTATTTGTGTTGCTCTCAACTATTACACGCCACATCAACATTCTGAAAATTCTGAAATAGGTAAAATTTCTCGCTATGGGTGGGGTAGGGATTATCATAAAGTCATGCACCGAAAGCTAAAAGCTCTGACTAACTGGTTGCAAGAGCAAGAAAAGGAAATTTTAACCAGGTATTATGCAGATACAGGTCCAGTGCCCGAAAAGCCATTAGCACAACAAGCAGGTTTGGGTTGGATAGCAAAAAATGGTAATTTAATTACTAGAGAATATGGTTCATGGGTCTTTTTGGGGGAAGTGCTAACTAACCTAGAGTTGACAAGCGATCGCCCTCACACTCAACATTGTGGTAGTTGTACTCGTTGTTTGGAAGCTTGTCCGACTAATGCGATCGTAGAACCTTTTGTTGTTGATGCAAATCTTTGTATTGCTTATCATACAATAGAAAATAGAAATCCTGAACTACCTGAACATATTAAATCAAATTTAAAAGGATGGGTGGCGGGTTGTGATATTTGTCAGGATGTTTGTCCTTGGAATGAACGGTTTGCACAAAAGACAAATATTGATGATTTTCAACCTTATCCTGGTAATGTAACTCCTAAGTTAACAGAATTAGCAGAGATATCTGAACAAGATTGGGATAAGCAGTTTCCTGCTTCCGCGCTACGACGTATTAAGCCAGAAATGCTGCGACGAAATGCTCGTGCTAATCTTTGAGGATCGTTAACAACATTCATTATTAGCTAAAAAAATTGAGCCTAAATTTATTGACATACTCCCGACGTTGCGCTTGCAAGGGCATTGCGGGATTCTTCAGCCAGAGAAACCCTGACCGCTGTTTTAACAGAGGTGATGTCCTCCCCCTGTGTTGGTAACAATTATAGTGACTATATTTGCAATTGTCAATAACTATAGTTATTTTACTATAGTATGTATTCTATAAAGAGAATAAAGAAAAAATTCGCATAGGAACAACAAATACAACGCCCGGCTTTCCCATCCCTCCGCTCCCCTAATAGCTGCCGCCACCATCCTCCGCCAACGGGAGAGCGCGCGGGACTTCCCGCCGGGGGAGTTAACAACTTGAGGATGAGGAGAAGGACGCATAGACTCAGAAATTATATTAGTGTCTAGCAAATACTTTAAATTCATAAGTCAACTTCTCTCCCTGGTGACTTATCTCGTAAGTTATCAAAAGTATTATGATCAAAAGTAATTCCTTCTTGTTCTATTTTTGCCCTAAATTTTTGATAGGCTGACCAAAAATCATTAACCTCTTTAATTTCTATTAAAATTTCTTGGTTATCTGGTAAATTTATTTCCTCTAATAACTCGATAATTTTTCCTTTTTTAATTCCTTTTACTAACATAAAGTTAACTTCTTAAAGATACAGCAAATTCTGGTTTAATTATAGCACTTATGGTCGAGCGATAAAAATAAATTTAGAGACAGGGTTTGGGCAAAAATTGTTTTTGTTGGGTTTATCCTGTGGATAAGCTACGCTAATTTTGCCTCAACCCAACCTACAAAAACTATCTCAACAATTTATTGAAGGATTCAATGCTTTTTCAATACTTCTTTTACACCTTCGATAAAAAATTGAGCAACGGGATGATCGATTGTCTTTTTTAAAGCTGCGAAACTTCCTGCTTTTACTCCTCGGATAATTCGCTCTTTTAACTGAGGGTTTTTATCAACTTCATCCACAGCTTTAGCACTCAAATCTGTATAACTATCGTTAGGATAATCTGCTGAAAGTTGATTTAGTAGGTCTTTAATATCTTTAGCTGCTTGTGCTAGGTCTGGAGAATTATTAATTTGGGTGTCGATGTTGTCACGCATAGTTCTTTTATCAACACCAGTCTGGAAATTTCCTGATAGGTTATTAATGTCTCCTTTAGCATAGTTATAATTGATTTGTTTGTCTTGATTAGTCATAGCTTTTAATCTCCATATAATCTAAGTAAATAGTGTATTTTAATTACCCAATTCTAAATCCATTTTCAAAGGTACCATTCATGTTTACAATGTCTCCATCAGAAATATTATATGTATAATTGACTGGTTTATCCTGATTATTCATCACTTGAGCAATTGTGTTAATAATTGTGTCGATGAGACTTTCATCCTTAGATTTGAGCAATTTTGTACTTCCAGCGTTTGTTTCTATGGTTATGCCATATCTTTTAGCCTTAGTAAATCGCTCTATAATCCCCAAGGCAGTCACAAAAATTATGCTAAATGTAAACCACTTAACATCTGGATTACTCTTCATCCATTCAATTCCAACCAAACTGAGGATTACGCAAATAATGATAAAATTTAACTTGAAAAAATAGTTTGGTTTAATTCGGTACTTTCCAACAGAAGTAATATTTCTAACTTGGTAAACTTTGTTGTCCAAAGTAATAGTATTGTTAGTTATATTTAATGTACTCATTGATTTGTAATAAATGTCCTTTTTTGCCTAAATAAAATACATCCTAGCTTTAGTTATCCTTTATTGTTCAGATTCACTAATTGCTCAAGATATTCTCATTTTAATCAAGCTATATTAATATCGACCACTCGAAAAAGGACGGATAAAGAAGGAGATTTTATTAAAAACTTTGAAAAAGACGGATAAAGAAGGATAATAGCGGATAAATTATTCAAACAAATTAATTCTAAAACAATGGACTGGCAAACAGTTTTAAATTCAATTGATGAGTTGGTCTTTCAACAAACAGGAAAACACCTAAATAATCTACAAATAGCAATTTTGAAGGGAGTTCTAAATGGTCATAAATACACGGAAATTGCGCAAATGTACGGATGTACTAAGGGTCATGCAAAAGATGAAGGATACGAACTCTGGCAACTTTTATCAGAGGTTTTTGGGGAAAAGCTAAATAAGTCGAATTTTTGCGCTACAGTCGAACGTTTAGGATTTGCAAATTATCAGTCTCCCCTAATAGGAAATCATGTTCGTGTTGATAGTATTAATCTATGTAATAATTCTACTGTTTCAGAATTAGAGAACAGTAATGCTGCAAACACTAAATCGGAGTACAAAAAGACAACCTCTTGCCAATCCACCATTGAAAACGTCTTGTATACAAATAAATTAAATACTGTCTCGAAATTAATCAAACTGGGTTTAACAGCAGAGCAAATTGCTGAAGCGGTAGATTTACCATTAAATGAAGTACAACAACTAATGGAATAAATTTGTATATTATTTAGATATAACTATAGCTTTCATTAGTATTATGATTGAGAAAAGTTTAGCGAACGCCTCCCATCACTACTCAAATTTCCCCAAAAATATCTATTCCGCTCCACAACTCGCAACAATTACCTAACCATGTTCAAATAATCTTTGAAAGCTAATATAATTAGGGCTTGCTGATTAAATCTCAAAGCATTGACTAATATTGGTTTTAGTTTTTTTAGGTCTGAAAAAGTACCTAGTTTTCAGCTCCAATAGCTCAAAAAGGAGCGCATTTTGGGCAAGATAGGGGAAGAAAATCAAGGGAAGATTCTTCTGACTACCTCTTCTATAATTCTCATTCCTCCTGAATTGCAGGATTGCTGAATTCTGGCTTCTACCCTTACCCATAAAACTTTTTCAGCAAACCCTAATTAGTTTTAATATTGAGGATATGAACATCAATAGACATCTGGTAAAAATCAAAAATTAAATCAATTATTATCCATAAATTATCAATTATTCCCCTCCCCTCCTGGGAGGGGCGAGGGGTGGGTTCCCTGTTCCCTGTTCCCTCTTTTGGAGGATATGAACATCAATAATTAAAAGGAGATATTAATGAGATTAAGAGTCAATGAAAATGGTTTGGTTGAGAATATTTTCAATTTCCTGCAATACATCTACTAAATTAGGAGCATTTGAGGAAATAACATTTTCTTGACTACCTTCATGTTTATGGTGGGGAAAATTTGGTAAGTTTAGCTTTTTATGATGCCTGGTATTGTCATAGCGGAAGATCAGATTATTTGAGTTTGTCATATATTGATAAGAATACATATCACGCTCTACAGTTATTTTTACATCTACAAACTCGCGAAAGTAAAGCGTTGAATCATCTTTAAATTTAACTTCTCCCCGAATAAAACCTTGATAAGTACTTTGTTTTTTGGAATTAAATGTACAATTTTGAATTATTGAAAATGTCTGAAGAGCTTCATTAAGTAGCTGAAAATATTCTTTAATCAGCAAAATCAACTCCTTTATAAATTTCTAATTCTTTTCGTAATCGTTCTAACATTATTGATTCTCCAATCCATTCATCTAATTCTAGAGTTTCTTCAAATTCATCATTTTCATATTTTTGTAGAAATTCGTTTGTGGATAAATGATATTTGGCTTCAAATTCTGAGAGTCGTTTTTCTATACGTTGAATACTGTTAGATATTAAGCTTAATTCTTTTTCTACCATATCCTGAAAAAATATCTTTAATGATTCTGGATGCTGGCATTTAATCTTAAGTTCTGGCATATTTACCTCCTGAGAATATTTTCAATTTCCTGCAATACATCTACTAAATTAGGAGCATTTGAGGAAATAACATTTTCTTGACTACCTTCATGTTTATGGTGGGGAAAATTTGGTAAGTTTAGCTTTTTATGATGCCTCGTATTATCATAGCGGAAAATCAGATTATTTGAGGCAGTCATATATTGATAGGAATACATATCGCGGTCTATAGTTAATTCTACATCTACAAATTCTCGCACCATTAAAACAGAATTATCTAGAAACTTTATTTCCCCTCGAATCATACCTTCAAAATCACTTCGTTGAGAGGGTATAATCTGAAAATGCTGCACTATTTCACAAGCTACTATTAAGTCGTGAAGTTGCTGCAAGTAATCCTCAAATAACAAACTCAATATCTCCCAATTTATCTATCTTTTCTTCGAGTCGTTTCAACATCAGAGCTTCCCCTATCCATTCATCTAATTCTAAAGTTTCTTCAAATTCGTCATTTTCATATCGAAGCAGAAACTCTTGAGTGGGTAACTGATATTTTTCTTCAAATTCTAAGAGTCTTTTTTTTGTTTGAGTAATTCCTGATTTCAGGGATTTTACCCGGTCAGATATCATATTTTCAATGGTGTTTTTTAATGATTCTGGGTGCTGGCATTTAATTTTAAGTTCTGGCATATTTATTATTTCCTTTAAAAGTCAGGTTAGTAACAGTATCAGTTATCATGGTAACATTTGAAATCCAGCTTGAAGAAAATGATTATCTAAAGTTAAAGCTGTAACTATCTTTTGTTGTTTCATAATGATAAATGACAAACAATCAGTCAGAGAATAGGATTTGTCTTGATGCTTTTGAAAATATTGCCATCCTTGGTTAAATAGACTTCGATCAATATTAATCAATTCTATCTCAGGACTTTCCAATAGTTGATTACCAACTTCAACTGCTTTATAATGAAGGTTTCTACTATTGAAGAAAGTTACAACTTCATCAAAAATATACGTTGTTGTTACTAAAAAAGGCTGAGATTTTACTAAAAAATTCCAATTTTGTAATACTTGTTGATGAGCATCTTCACTTTTGATTTCTAGAGCTAAAATATAGCTAGTATCCAAAAAATATACTTCTTTCATTGTTGATTATACAGATAACGGTCGTGATTAATTGCCCCATCTTTTACATCACATTCCACAGGATTTTTACCTAAATCCCAAATGGAAGGTGTTTTTTTGATGCTGGTGATAATAATTTTTCCATTTTCTTGAATAATCTCAAATTCTTGGCTTTCTCCTAACAATTCTTTAGGTATTAATAAGCCTTGTTCTGTTGCTGTTAATTTCATGTTTAATTACCTCAATTAATTTTGTACATTGATTCATTAAATAGAAGCGATCGCCAATTCAACAATTAAAGCGATCGCCAACTGATGACTGATTTTATGGTTCAGTCCAGCCTTCACAAGCTGCAATTAAAATATTAGCAACTGGATTATCCAGAGCTTCTTTTAATGCTTCTGTTCCTGATGATTTTAATGCTTCTATAACTCGCTGTTTTAATGTGGGTTTATTTTCTACAATTTTAATAGCTTGGGTGACTACTGCCATTTTACCTGCTGTGGTTTCTGTAGGATTTGACTGTTCTAATTGTTGGAGAATTTGTTGAATTTCTGCTGCTGCTTCAGCTAAGGTTTTTTGTTGAGATTCGTCAATTGTTCGATCAACATTTGAAGCCATAATGTTTCCACTGAAAGTCATACCATAGTTGTTATTTTGGTTATATCCAAATGTTTGACCACCGGAAATGTTAATTCTTTTTTTGTCTGACATGGCTGATATACTCCCTATTATATTTAGTGTAAAATTGATTGTATTTATTCATATTTTAACAAGCTTTCTTGCCTTGTTGTAACTTGATTAGGTAATTTAGATTGACCTAGGTTGATTGTGATAGGAATGACAAGATTATTAGCCACACTTTTTTGATAGAAAGATTCATCTTCTTTTGTTATGTAAAAATCAATCTTTTCTTTTAAGTCAGGCTTTTCCCGATCTTTTGTCCAAGCATAAATTCTTAAAGTATAAGCTCCTTCTCTAATTTCTATTTTCTCTCCTCTTATAGGACTCCAGTCAAATCTAACAAATTTAGTTAGAGAAGATTGAGCTTTAAGAGCAAGTGGATGTGCTATTGTATCGCTTTCCCATCGGCTACCCCCATCTAAGAATTTTATAAAACTGCTCCAAGCAATATCGAAAGTTTTAGCTGGATTTTCTTGACGTTCTACTAAGAATCTTATTTGCTCAATTGAGCTTCCTTTCGGACTCCAGTTGGAGAATGTAATTGGTAATATAAAAGATAATCCTCCCCACTCTTTTCCAGATTCAGTCTCTAAATAAGTATTTGCAATTATAAAAATCTTTCCTATTAACATCCTAACTTGAGAGGGCTTAAAATAAGCAAAATACGCAGTCAGAATTGATATTACTAAACTAATAAAGGCAATAATAATTGAAAAAATATCAGTAATCTTCATATTCTTAACAGGGAAATATAGAAGGGGCAAGAAGAAAGGTGAGCATATTGCTAACCCTAAATTAAACTATATCAAATTACGCGCCAAAGTATTTGCCAAATGACTCTGGATGTTGATGTTTAATCTTTATTTATGGCATATTTATTATCTCCTTTCTTAGTTTGTCAATAACTTCTTTAATTCATCTTGAATACTTACAGCTACTTGCATTGTTTCATCAAAATATTTCCCATAACTATTAGCTTTATCACTAATTTGCATAGCTCTTAACGCATAAATATTATCAGAAAACTGTTCTGGTCTAAAATTAGGGTTTTCTCTGAATATTCTTTCTGTTTTAATAGCACGCACAATATCTTCCAGTGTTAGTTGAAGTGCCTCAATAACTTTGTCTCTATCCAATAATTGAACTGGATTTCCTACTTCTTTTAACTTATCTAATACAAGAACGTTGTTAACAGTATTATTAAATTTATCAGCTTCTAAAACTAGATGTCTAAGAGCTAAAGAAGCTAAAGGAATTTTTTCAGTAGATCTGTTCATAAATCCCGTCCAGAGAAAAGAGTTGTAGTAATTAAGACCACTCAACCGTTCAAGGAAAATTGGTCCTTTTCTAAGGAGCTTAAGACCATTTGCTCGAAGTTTACTCTTTTGTTCGATATTAAATATAGTACCAAATGTGAGACCACTACTGCTGCCAAAACCACGAATAGGAGGAGTGAGAAATTTAACTTCTTTCCAACCCATCAGCTCTATAATAAAATCATCGCTAATAAAAAGTTGTTTTGGATCGTAAGTCATAAAAATAAGCCTAAAACTAATAATTTAAAAACAGTTTATACCATACCAAATAGATGCTTTTTTTTACAACTTAAAGCTGATTTATAAAACAAAGATTAAGATACCTAGAGTTATCAGCAAGTAGGGTGGCTTACGCTGGCGTAACCCACCAAAAAATTATAGATTTGGCGGTGCGTTAACGAAGTGTAACGCACCCTACTGGATTGTTTCACCTAAAATAGTGCATTAGCTTTTTTCGTCACCCCATCGCCCCATCACCCCATCACCCCATTACCCCATTTTCTAATGCAACATTTAAGATGAAACAGTCCACTACTACTGACTCCTTCTTCCCTCCTGTCTCCTGACTCCTGTCTCCTGACTCCTTCTTCTCTAACTACGCACTAAAATATTTCGCCACTGGATGATAAGTAACGATCGCTGTTGTAGACTGCTCAGGATACAACTGCTCGCTCTCATCCATATACATATCAATTCTATCTACTTGCAACAAGTCTAACTGCTTAAACTGATCCTGCATATTCGGACAAGCGGGATAACCAAAACTATAACGCGATCCTTGATAACGCTGTTTCAGAATATCCTTAATATTATCCGCATCCCCTGCACCGAAACCTAACTCCTGACGAATTCGAGCGTGTAACCATTCTGCCATTGCCTCAGCAGTTTGTACCGCCATACCGTGGAAATACAAATAATCTGTATACTGATCGGCAGCAAATAACTTCTGGGCAAACTCAGTCGCTATTTCTCCTACTGTTACAGCGTGCATCGGGAACACATCAATAATTCCCGAATCCTTGGGAGCAAAGAAGTCAGCAATACATAACCGTCGTCCAGACTTTTGCCGAGGAAATTCAAAACTGTTGACAACTTTTGTTGCCTTTCCAGTCTGAGTCACTTCCTCTGAGTCATAAATGAAAAGTGTATTTCCTTCTGCTTGACAAGGGAAATAACCATAAATAGCTTGGGGATGTAGCAACTTCTCATCAATTACCCGTGATTTCCAAGTTTCCAGAATCGGATAAACTTTCTCAGCTAAAAACTCATTATATTCTTCCCGTGGTTGCCCTTGGGGTTTGCGGAATTGCCACTGCCCTGCCATCAACGCTTGTAAATCTAAATACCAGAATAATTCCTCGAATGGCATATCTTCTGGTTGTAATAACTTGGTTCCCCAGAATGGCGGTGTGGGGCGATCGATATCTACTGCTACATCATCGGAACGTCGAGTATCTACTACTACTGGTTCAGCAGGTTGAGTTTCCTCTTTTTTATCAGACTTAACTTGGGTATCAACTTTACCATTACCATTCCCATTCCCATTACCGTTACCATTTTCTTCGGCAAACTCACCTAAGAACCCTTGAATGTCATCCCATTTCTCTCCTGCTTTTGCTGGCATCAATTTATCCATGAAATGCAAGTCGGAAAACGCATCCTTACCATAAACTACTTTACCTTTGTAGGTATTTTGGCAATCTTGATGAACGAATTTAGGTGTTAGTGCAGCACCACCTAAAATCACCGGAACTGTAATACCTTCTTGGTTAAATGTTTCCAAGTTATCTTTCATAAATGCGGTTGACTTCACCAATAAACCACTCATGGCAATACAGTCAGCATTATGTTCCCGGTAAGCGGAAATAATATTATCAACTGGTTGTTTAATTCCGAGGTTAATTACTTTATAACCGTTATTTGACAAGATAATATCTACGAGGTTTTTGCCAATATCGTGAACGTCCCCTTTAACAGTAGCAATTAAGAAAGTTCCTTTAGAATTATCCTCACCTGACTCTTCTGTTTCCATGAAAGGTTGTAGATAGGCAACTGCTGCTTTCATAGTTTGAGCAGACTGCAATACAAATGGTAATTGCATTTGCCCAGAACCGAATAATTCTCCTACTACTTTCATACCATCTAATAAGTAGACGTTGATAATATCTAACGGCGGATATGTTTCCAAAGCTTTTGCCAATGCTTCTTCTAAACCTATACGTTCCCCATCAATAATATGTTGTTTTAAACGTTCTTCAATTGGTAAATTTTGCGTAGCCGAACGGTCTTTTTTAGTTGTTTTACCCTGGAACATTGTTGTCAATTCAGTTAGAGGATCATAAACACAAATATCTCCCTCAAATTGACGTTGGTCATATATTAGTTTCCGACAAACTTCTTGATGTTCTGGTTCAATTTTTGACATGGGTAAAATCTTACTGGCACTAACAATAGATCCATCCAAACCTACTGCCATTGCTTCATGCAAAAATACCGAGTTCAACACTTGTCTTGCTGCGGGATTTAAACCGAATGAAATATTAGAAACCCCAAGCATTATATGACATTCTGGTAACTCTTCCCGAATCCTTTTAATAGATTCAATTGTGGCTTTTCCATTTTCCCTATCCTCTTCAATCCCTGTAGAAACTGGCAAAGCTAAAGTATCAAAGAACAATTCACGGGCAGGAATCCCATATTCTACTGCTGCATCATAAGCTCGTTTAGCTATTTCAAATTTCTTATCAGCAGTCCGCGCCATTCCATCTTCATCAATCGTTCCAACTACTACACCTGCACCATATTTTTTCGCCAATTCTAATACTTTATAAAAACGGGGTTCTCCATCTTCATAGTTAGTAGAATTGAGCAAACATTTACCGCCGACAACTTTTAAACCAGCCTCCATTTTTTCCCATTCTGTAGAGTCTAACATTAGAGGCAAATTAACATTTGTGACTAAACGAGATGCTAATTCGTGCATATCTTTAACCCCATCGCGCCCCACATAATCAACGTTAACATCGAGAATATGTGCCCCTTCTTTTACCTGAGATTTTGCTAGGGCAACTAAGCCATCCCAATCTTCATTATTGAGTAAAGTTCGACATTTTTTGGAACCACTAGCATTAAGTCTTTCCCCAACAATTAAAAAGGAGTTATCTTGTTCGTAAGTTTCCGAAGAATAAATAGATGCTGCTGAAGGAATATAGTTATATTTTCGTTCTTTTGGTGTGAGAGTTTCAGTAATTTCAGCTAATGCTTTAATATGGTCTGGACGAGTACCACAACAACCGCCAATAACTTGCACTCCCAGGTCTTCAATAAAGTGCATTAATGCCATTTTCAACTCTAAAGGAGTCAGTTTATAATGAGCTTGTCCACCGATATTTTCTGGTAAACCAGCATTAGGAATACAGGAAACAACAAAAGGTGAATTTTCCGACAAATAACGAATATGTTCCTTCATTAAATCCGGACCAGTAGCACAATTTAATCCCAGAATATCAATAGAATAAGGTTCTAAAATTGTTAGGGCAGCACTAATTTCTGAACCGACTAACATAGTGCCAAAAGATTCCATAGTTACTGACACCATAATGGGGCGACGATCGCCTTTTTTAGCAAAGGTTTCTTCTATGCCATTTAGTGCTGCTTTAATTTGTAAAACATCCTGACAAGTTTCTACCAGAAATAAATCTACTCCACCATCAAAAAGACCTTCTGCTTGTTCGGCAAAACCATTTTTTAGGGTGTCAAAATCAATATGTCCGAGGGTAGGTAATTTTGTCCCTGGCCCCATTGATCCAGCAACAAATCGAGGCTTTTCTGGGGTAGAAAATTCCGCAGTAACAGACTTTGCTAATTCGGCCGCTGCTTTATTCAAATAATAAGCTTTGTCCGCTAAATCGTATTCTGCTAAGACAATTTTTGTACCGCCAAAAGTATCAGTTTCAATTACATCGGCACCTGCTGCTAAGAACCCTCGGTGGACTGTGGCAACTGCTTCTGGTTTTGTATGGACAAGATATTCGTTGCAACCTTCGTATTCTTTACCGCCGAAGTCTTCAGCAGTCAGGTTTTGGACTTGAAGATTAGTACCCATTGCGCCATCAAAGACGATGACTGGGCGTTCTGGACTATGGAGACGATTCAAAAATGGGCTGTTCATAATCTAGTGTTTGGTTTTTAGATATTAATTTTATACTACTCTTTTCAGAGTTTAAGAGCAATTTCTGTTCTTGTATGATAATATGTATTAGGAGGTGCTATCGCAATTAGGACATAGATTTTCTACAGTTAAATAATAACTCAAAAAAATAGAATTTATAAATCGGTTACTTATGACTTATATATCCTAAAACCAATCAAATTTTTATTAGTAGTAATACGATAATTAGTTATAAATATAATTTGAGAATGAGAATGATATACAATCAAAACTCATAGATAAATTAAGATTTTTTTATCTTACAATTACCAAGTTTTTCTAATAAAAATTAGACTGATTAATTATAGTTAATTAGGGTTTGCTGAAAAAGTCTTATGGGTGAGGGTAGGAGTAAGGAGAAATGGGAATTATAGAGGAGGTAGGAGAAAGAATA
This sequence comes from Okeania sp. SIO3B5, assembly GCF_010692555.1. Taxonomy (GTDB): domain Bacteria; phylum Cyanobacteriota; class Cyanobacteriia; order Cyanobacteriales; family Microcoleaceae; genus Okeania. Next base: position 49,067 of record NZ_JAAHHG010000020.1, read on the forward strand.
GTCTTTTGATTTTTTTGCCCAACTATGCGCCTAAAATGCTGATTTTTTGAACCATTACGACCTAAAAGCTTGGATTTTTTCAACTAACTACTCCTGTTTCTTCTTCTTTATTCCCTTCTGATATCATGTCCGGATAAGAGCGTGATGAAAAAACTTATTATGAGTGCTTCAACAGTAAATCTTTCTATTTTCCCTACTCCCCTACTCCCCAGGGCTGTTTCAAAGTATAGTATATTAACGATTTAGGGAGAAAAGAAGATGAGAAGATAGTGGAATAGTGAAATATACCAAAATTTGCCTATTTTGAGCGCCAATAAGCGTCGTTAAGCTCTGAGAAAATATTTAGTTTAACGCCTCTTAAAAGCCTCTATCCCCGTGTCTCCCTGTCTGGTGCGTCCCCGTGTCTATTGAGAATGAAACAGCCCTCCCCCCTACTCCCCTACTCCCCCGCTCCCCTACTATCTTAATTATAAGTATTCAACCGGACATGATATGACTTCCCCTCCTGGGAACAGGACTGTTTCAAAGTATTGTAGATTAAGAATGAGCGATAGAACGGGAGATGAGGGCATAGTGGAACAGTGAAATTTGCCAAAATTTGCCTATTTTTCAGCGAAACAGTTATGGATAGTTTTACTTCTTTAGGTGAAGAGTAAACTTTTAATCATAAATTAAAAGCCTCCATCTCCGCGTCCCCGCGTCCCCGTGTCCCCGTGTCTCCGTGTCTCCGTGTCTCCGTGTCTCCGCGTCCCCGTGTCCCCGCGTCTCAGCGTCCCCGCGTCCCCGCGTCCCCGCGTCCCCGCGTCCCCGTGTCTCCGTGTCTCCGTGTCTCCGCGTCCCCGCGTCCCCGCGTCCCCGCGTCCCCGTGTCCCCGTGTCCCCGTGTCCCCGCGTCTCAGCGTCCCCGCGTCCCCGTGTCCCCGCGTCCCCGCGTCTCCGCGTCCCCGTGTCCCCGCGTCCCCGTGTCCCCGTGTCTCCGTGTCTCCGTGTCTCCGTGTCCCCGTGTCCCCGTGTCCCCGCGTCCCAGCGTCCCCGCGTCTCCGCGTCCCCGCGTCCCCGCGTCCCCGTGTCCCCGCGTCCCCGCGTCCCCGTGTCCCCGCGTCCCCGTGTCTCCGCGTCCCCGTCTCCCTGTGTCTATCGAGAA
>NZ_JAAHHG010000200.1:0-1457 GCF_010692555.1 Okeania sp. SIO3B5
TGGAGGGGCGAGTGGTGCGTTGACTTCTGAGTTCGTTAAGATGTTCCCTAAAACTCTTATGTTGGACTGATATCATGTCCGGATAAGAGCGTGATAAAAAAACTTGTTCCTCCTCATATAATAGTTTTCATAAGGCGTGAAGTACATCAATGAATGATCCCCCGCGCATCCCCCTTAAAAAGGGGGACTTCCAGTTCCCCCCTTTTCAAGCTATGCTTTATAAGCAAAATTCTTTACAAAAGTGGATAATGCCTATTATCAAAAGCTTACGAGCATTTTGTTGGTTTTACTGATTTGACAAATTGACTAACTTGTATACTCCTAAAAGTTGTTTTTTGTCGTTGCGATGGCAACGACACTAGGAGCTTTCAGACTTCCAAACATCAAATAATATTTTTGTCAAGTTTTATGTTAAGTAAAGATGTTTATAAAGCATAGCTTTTCAAGGGGGGTTATATCATGTCCGGATAATAGCGTGATAAAAAACTTTCTCCTTCAACTCCAGTTATTCTTCTTCCAACTTCAGTCTTCCCTCCTGACTCCTGAGGACTGACTCCTGACTCCTAAGTCGTTATTTATTTATAACTGTTCAACCGGACATGATATGACACATCTAAAATAGAGTAGGGGAGATTGAATATTGAAGAATTATAGAGTTATCAAAGTATATTATATCAAATCCACTCGGATTTGATATCAAAAAATGTTCCATTAAATCGCCATTGTCAAATCTTTCTCGATCTCCCCATCTTTACTGGTAAAGGTTTTTAATTCAACGTTTTATACCAATTCCTAAAAGTAACGCTATACTTTGGTAATACTTCAGTTATTAATTAATCAAAACAGGTAGAATCACCTTTTTACTAAAAATAGCCCAGTTAATGTTAATTATTCTTATTTTTTACTTTTCCCTGTACGGACGTTGCATGCAACGTCCCTACCCACTCCCCTGCTCAACAAAATGTAGAAAAGTTTTTGAGAAATGGTATTAGACGTGAAATAATTTCCGGAAATTACTGTAGCGTCAAAGTTTTGAGCCTATAAAATCTGACTTTTGACTTTTGACTTTTAACTTTTAACTTCGTTTCAGGTTATTTATACAGGGAGAAAAACTACTATGAAATTTATCAATCCCAAGGTGGATTATGCTTTTAAAAAAATCTTTGGTTCTGAGCAAAGCAAAGAGATTTTAATTAGTTTTCTGAATGCGATCATTTACGATGGAGAAAAAACTATTAAGGATTTAACAATTGTAAATCCTTTTAATCCTGATAAAATTATCAGTTTAAAAGAAACTTATTTGGATGTAAAAGCAGTTTTAATTGACGGCTCTATTGTAATTATTGAAATGCAAGTGGCACCAATGACTGCTTTTAATAAGCGGGTGGCTTACAATTTGTCAAAAGCTTATGCTAATCAGTTGGATAAAGGGGAGAATTATCCTTTATTAAATCCGG
>NZ_JAAHHG010000200.1:1557-16427 GCF_010692555.1 Okeania sp. SIO3B5
TCTATTGTAATTATTGAAATGCAAGTGGCACCAATGACTGCTTTTAATAAGCGGGTGGCTTACAATTTGTCAAAAGCTTATGCTAATCAGTTGGATAAAGGGGAGAATTATCCTTTATTAAATCCGGCAATAGCTCTCACAATTACAGATTTTATTTTGTTTTAAAATACTGATGATAATATTAATAAAGATGATTATATTAATAAATTTGTGTTTCAGGAGGAAACTAAAAAGTATAAATGCTTGGAAAAAGAATTGCGTTTAATTTTTGTGGAATTGCCGAAATTTAACAAAAGTTTGTCAGAGTTAAAGAGTTTGACAGATAAGTGGATTTATTTTCTGAAAGAGGCAGCTAGTTTTGATGAGATACCAGAGAGTTTAGGGGAAGTTGGAGAAATAGAACAAGCTTTAAATATTGCTAATTTTATTAATATGAGTCCAGAGGAGTTAGAGATAGTTGAAAACCGAGGTATAGCGATGCAAGATGAAAGAGGAAGGATAGCTTATGCAGAACAACAAGGGATAGTTAAAGGGGAAGCAATAGGGATAGTTAAAGGGGAAGCAATAGGACGGCTTAATCAAGCGATCGCTCTAGTAAAACTGTTAATAACTCAACGTTTTGGAGAGGTTTCTCAAGAGATTAGTAGTCAGATAGAAAGTTTACCTTTGGCAGATGTGGAGGATTTGGTGAAGGTATTTTTAAGCTTTAATAGTTTGCAAGATTTAGAAAGTTGGTTACAGGAACGTTTATAGGGAGAAATACTACTATGAAATTTATCAATCCCAAGGTCGATTATGCTTTTAAAAAAATCTTTGGTTCTGAGCAAAGCAAAGAGATTTTAATCAGTTTTCTGAATGCGATAATTTATGATGGAGAAAAAATCATTGAATCTTTAACAATTGTAAATCCTTTTAATCCTGGTAAAATTATCAGTTTAAAAGAAACTTATTTGGATGTTAAAGCAGTTTTAGTTGACGGTTCTATTGTAATTATTGAAATGCAAGTGGCACCAATGACTGCTTTTAATAAGCGGGTGGCTTACAATTTGTCAAAAGCTTATGCTAATCAGTTGGATAAAGGGGAGAATTATCCTTTATTAAATCCGGCAATAGCTCTCACAATTACAGATTTTATTTTGTTTTAAAATACTGATGATAATATTAATAAAGATGATTATATTAATAAATTTGTGTTTCAGGAGGAAACTAAAAAGTATAAATGCTTGGAAAAAGAATTGCGGTTAATTTTTGTGGAACTGCCGAAGTTTAAAAAAAGTTTGTCTGAGTTAAAAAATTTGACGGATAAGTGGATTTATTTTCTGCAAGAGGCAGCTAGCTTTGATGAAATACCAGAGAGTTTAGGGGAAATTGAAAAAATAGAACAAGCTTTAAATATTGCCAACTTTATTAATATGACTCCAGAAGAGTTAGAGATAGTTGAAAACCGAGGGATAGCGATGCAAGATGAAAGAGGAAGGATAGCTTATGCAGAAGAAGTTGGAGAAGCAAGAGGAATAGTTAAAGGGGAAGCAATAGGGATAGTTAAAGGGGAAGCAATAGGACGGCTTAATCAAGCGATCGCTCTGGTCAAAGTTTTGATAACTCAACGTTTTGGAGAGGTTAATGATGAGATTAGTAGTCAGATAGAAGGTTTGCCTTTAGCAGATGTGGAGGATTTGGTGGAGGTATTTTTAAGGTTTAATAGTTTGGCAGATTTAGAAAGTTGGTTGCAGGAACGTTTGAAGTCTTAATTGAGTGAAGCGATCGACTATTGTCTCATCCCGTGTCGAACTCGCTAACATTACTGTGCGAAATAAGGATTTTTTTGGGTATCGGTGGACTGATAACTGATAACTGAAATGACGGTGGAACGGTTTTTGGTGCGGGTTTCTCGGCATGATGAGCAAAATGCGACGGCGAGTCGCATTGAGGAATACGCTCGCCGTTGGTTTATTTGGGTTAGAAGTGGTGTTCCGAGTGTTGAGTTGGAAAGGTGCCATTGATTTCTATCATATTTCCACGGCATGTCGCTTTGAGGTCTGCGAGCGCATTTGTGGGTGATGATCGTTTGACACCACCTTCTTCCCTCCCATCCTTACACTGGGTATTTTACACGCTTTGCTTTTCCTCCTTCTTTTTTTTCCTTTTCCCACGTCACTTCCGCATATACACTCACACCTTCTCCCCTAACTACATCATTACATCATTGAGCTCTTTTACTTTGATCTTTTTGCTTCCTTCACCACTCCTACGCTTTTCTCTTACACTCTGTCTCTTTCTCCTCTTGCTCCATCTATTTTTCCCAACCGGCCCTCAACTTTAGCTTATTTTTTTCTTCACGGTTCGACTATCGAACAAGTACTTCCAACTTCCACCTAATCACAACCTTTATACTATTACCCCTTTATCCGCACAGTTATTCCTGACATCCGTATATACCCAATTGAGATTTTACAGAACATTTTTTTTTGAGGCTTACCAATCTTCATTCTATACGGCGAGTCGCAATCAGGTTTACGCTCGCCGTCTGATCGACGCAAAAATTTAGTAGTCTTCGGAGGGTTGTTTTAGGTCCACCATGGGTTTTATTTCCTTAGATCTTTTCCCATTCCTCATCCGCATACATCACCGTGGCCTCGTTCGCCTTCGTTAAATCAACTTCAATCTTTTTACTCTTCACATTTTCTATCATTGTTCCTGTATCCATATCTCGCTCGAACCAGATTTGCACTTTGTCCACTGGGTTCAGCGTGTCCGTTCCCTTTATTTCGGGTATTAGGGAATTGTATATGGGTTCAACCTGCAACTTTCCATTTATATCCGTGTATTCTTGCATTACTCCTATATGGATATCTTTGTAATCGTTTATCACCGTCAGCGTATTCGACTCTCCTCCTTTTTCCGGGGTACCGAATACTCCAGAAGCCTTTAACTGGATTGTTTGTCCGAGTTCCATTGCCTTCGGGCCTGTTGATACTTTGACTTTTACACCCTTTATAAATTCATTAGAACCGAAGATTTCGTATTGCGGTGTCCATGTGAAATTGTTTGTAGGTAGATAATCAGTGCTTGAACTCCACACCACATTATATTGATCTCTGACGTTCTTCGCAAAACAAAGAGTGTATCCAGCAAGTTTTAATTTTTCTAGATCCTCTTCCTTGATGTTGATGTTTACTACTTTGGTTACTGCTTTCTCCGCATCGTAGAAATTCTGTATCTCTTCTATTTGCTCACTCAAGGCCAAGACCGGGGAACTTACTACAACCATTGCGACTAAAATTACTGCTAGTGCAGCCAGAAATTTTTTCATTTTTTCTCCGTTTTCCTCTGTTTTTTTTGAGATTAAGTGCTAGAACATGAAATCAATCTAGCAGTTCTTATAATTGACGCATGTCGGTTCTTTTTTCTGACATATGTTTTTTCTTCTTTCCATAATATGCATTACTACTGCGATCGCGCTTTTCCCTTCCATCCCTAATCCTATACTCTTCCAGTATCTTCCGGTCTATATGTTCGTCAAGACCATAAGTATCGGAAACTAAGTTCCTTGATAGACCCACTGGTTGCGATTGCCCCACTTGTCATCCCGTATCTAAGTAGGCAACAAAACTACCACAATCTACGAAATTGCCAGCAGGCAGCAGTTACCATACGGATAGCCTAGGGATTTTTAAGCCGATCGCCCCTACCATCTCCACCAATCTAGCCCCCATCACCCATCGTCGCCGTTCGCCGTCATTGTTCCCCTTAACCAGGAACCGAGGAAAAGACCTTGAGGAATCTGGGACATTAAAAAATCTTCTAATGACAACACCCACCATGTCAAGAATAGAAGAAAGCGTCCCTCTAGACAGTCTCCACCAATTTCCCACAGCACCCTTGTGCGCAACACTGTTTTCTGGATCGATAACCTCTCTAATTAAACACGCCGCCAACATCTCCCGCCCACACTCAGGTAATGGGGCGCACTCCCAAACATCCCTCCTCCAAGTCAATTCCAGAGTAGAAGGAGACAACTCTCCTGGCAATATCGGCCGTAGCTCGTTCTCTCCACAAACCCCAGCAACATCAGAAATATCCTCCCCAACAAGCTCAACAGATTCCGAACATTCCGCCACATCCACATCAACTTCTGCCGAAGCAGTCACCGCCTCCGGTATCTTCACCTCAACCTGTTCCCGGGACTCCACCGGACTCTCCACCATCTCTGGTTTTTCCACCGCTTCCACAAAAGCTGCCTCTGTTTCCCTCTTTACCGTCGCCTTCTCATTTTCTTTCAAAACTTCATGGGACCTTTTCAACGGTCTTTCCTCTTTCTTGGGTGGAGACTGCGATATTTTTCCTGCCTCCACCTGGGACATAATAAAATAGTCGCTCAACTTCTCTTTCAACTTTTTCCAGGCCTGGGAGATGCGCTTGTAAACACAATCTATTGAAATTCCTTGCCGCTTGATTATTTCCTGATAAGAAAGCTCTTCATAAAAATGTAAAATAAAAGTTTCCCGCATCCGTCCGGGCAAAGAAGCGATCGCCCGTCGAATAACCACCGACCTCTCATCCTTCTCCAAAACCTGCTCCGGCAACTCAACCGCCGACGCCACTCCCATTTCTCCACTATCACCAACCCACTCTATATCATCAACACCCACAGCTCCCCGAGAACGTTTGCGGATGATATCGAGACATAAATTGCGAGTCAGAGTCATCAACCAAGCAGGCAAATTAGCAATTTTCCCGGCGAACTTGCGCACCTTATCCAATGCCTTCACCATTGCCTCACTCAGAGCATCCTCGGCATCTGCATGGTTAGAGTTCATCAACCTCAAACAGCAGCGATAAAGTCGGTCTCGATGGTCGCACCATACCTGCCAAAACTCGTTTTCTGTATCCTCTTTCTCCAATTTATGAGGATTTCTGCCTTTTCCTGGAGCGGCTGCCACAGGAGCGGGAGTCAAGGTGGCTAACATAGCCATACTTCCTCCCTTTTCAGTAGTGTCACCACCTGGTAACGGGTCTGTTAATTTCTCTTTTTGCTTGGTCTTGAAATGCACCATAGATTAATTAATTTGGGGTATTCAAAGTGTTTTAAGTGTTTTAATTTTGCTGCAACACGACCGAATAGCTACCGTGAAGTCAATGTCAACTGCTTAAATAATTTTTTGATAAATTAAAGATAATTATTATTAATATTTAGTTTGCCCTAGTCAAAAGTAAAAAATAATCCCTGACTGAGTTTTAGGATTTATTTAGGTCAAATATTTTGGTGATTTGCTATAAAATTATTGAGAATTTCTATTAAAATTGCCAGCAAAATGTGACAGCGAGTCGCATGGATAAATATGCTCGCTACTGGTGAATTTTAGTTAGAATTGGAGTACCTAGGGTTGAGTTACTAGAGGTATGAGAGAGCGCGATCGCCCCGTTACCAAGGGACTCCAAGGAAAATTATTCGTTTATCTGCATCCACTCACTAAAAAATTAAGACTATCTAAAACATTTTTAAACTCTTGTGGAGTCCTGTTTGCTTATGCGTTTGCATCAAAATAACCACTTGTACAACCGGTGAGTTCTCCTTGTACTACCGTTTCACGGAATTCAAAAGTCAAAAGTCATGCATTATGATTTTATAGCTCAAAACTTTGATGCTTCAGTAATTTCAGCAAACTATTCGACATCTGCATAAGAGTTGGAGGATCATTTGCTGCATAATAACTATTAGGTTGACTTGGTGTCGAAAACTCTGCATTAGTTAATTCTATAATTGGTTTTTGCAAGAGAGTAGCAGCGAAAACTTGTGAAGGAAAAGTCATACTCAGGAGAAACGCTACTATTAATCCAACTAGAACTTTTTGAGACCACTGTTTGAGCTTTTCTAGAAACATAATCTACCTTTATCTTTATTGTTGAACTAAAGACAAAACTACAAGAAACGTCAACTTTCGTAAGGACTTAACCAGAGCTACTATTCCTGGACACGGCCTGCTTTAGGCCATGGGCAGTATCTAAAGTTAGCTATGTAAGTCCAATCTTGTAAGTCAAGTCGATTTATAAGTAAGACGTTTAATCTTCCTATTTATGATTTTTTTTTGTGTTTTAATTTAAACGAATAGGGAATAGGGAATAGGGAATAGTAAACTGTTAAAGGGTTTTCGGTGCTCAAATGCTCCGCTAACAGGGTTGAGAAATGTCAAACACCTTAATGCGTAGGACTATAAAGGAATAATAGGGGTTAGAATGCCAGACATTGCTGAGGGGCGGGACGAATATAAGTTGAGTGGATATCCTGCCTACCCAAAAATATAAGGAACGGCCAAAGTCTCCATTCTACTTCCACAAAACTATTAAAATTATCCTGCATTTATGCAAGGGCGAATGCCAGGAGGCGGACTTGAACCGCCGACACGAGGATTTTCAGTCCTCTGCTCTACCAACTGAGCTATCCCGGCTTTTTTTAACTGCTTAACTATACTAGCAGACTAAATATAATTTTGACAAGTACTTTTGGAATTTTTTTTTATTCAGTCAGAAGTCAGATTTTTAAGTCAAAAGTCAAAAGTAAAAAGTCAAAAGTCAGAATTAAAGTAATTAGATGACCTGAGGTACTGATAACTTGATAACTAATAACTGAATAATACCAAGCGTGAAAAAAGAACGTTACAAATAGAGTGCTTACAGCGCTTTTCAGATTGATAAACCACATCGTCATAACCAAAATACTGTAGGGGCGAATGGCCATTCACTCCCTACTGTGGTCTACTGAAATGAAAACTGCTGTAATGTTCGATATGTTCGGTGGGTTACAGGGGGCAGTTAAGATTTTGGTTCGCGGCTTAATATTCCTTTTACAAGAAGTCTCTAAACCTATAAAATCTTACTTTTGACTTTTGACTTCAACATCTTACTTTTGACTTCCATGAAACGGTATGACTTTTATCTCTTTTAACTACGCTCTATTCCTATTAATAGTGTTGGGACTTTATTGGTTAATGCCACGACAGTCTTGGCGAGTGTTTGTCCTCTTAGTTGCGAGTTTTCTTTTCTACGCTACTATTCAACCTCAATATATTCCACTATTATTAATAATTACCCTATTGAATTTTTACCTTGCTCAAGCTATTGGGGAACCAAAAGATTGGCGTATTGCTAATAAACAATGGAACCGCCGTCGCTTGCTATTATTGTGGTTAGGTATAATCTGCAATATCTTACTTTTATTAAGTTTCAAATATATACCTTTTTTATTAAATAGTATTGGCATTCTCTACAATATACCTAATATTTTAGAGAATGCTAATTGGGTTGATAGTCATGTAATTGCACCATTAGGTTTAAGTTTTTTCTGCTTTGAATGTCTTGCTTATCTAATTGATGTTTATCGAGGCGCTCCTTCGGCTTCTTCTTTATTAGAATTTACATCTTATAAGTTATTTTTTCCGAAGCTTATTTCTGGTCCGATAACTCGTTATCATTATCTGCAAAATCAGTTAGGAATGGTTGGGAAAAAAACTACTCAAGCTTTAGTGAAAACTCCAGCTTTAAAATTACCAACTTTAGAGCAAATAACGGAAGGAATTTGGTTAATTGCGACTGGTGCAGTTAAAAAAGCTTTAATAGCTGATAATTTAGGAATTTTTGTAGACCTGAGTTTTAGTAATTTACAACGTGCTGGAAGTGGCGATCTATGGTTAGCAACAGTTGCTTATGGATTACAACTTTATCTTGATTTTACTGCTTATGTTGATATTGCCCGTGGTAGTGCTTTTTTAATGGGTTTAAGTTTGCCACAAAATTTTGATTTTCCTTATTTGAGCACAAGTATTGCAGAATTTTGGCGGAGGTGGCATACAACTTTGGGAGATTGGTTGAGAAACTATTTATATTTTCCTTTGGGGGGTTCAAGGGTAGGTTTATTTCGGACTTGTTTGAATTTGTTAACTGTGATGTTAATTGCTGGTATTTGGCATGGTGCTGCTTGGGGATTTATTGTTTGGGGAGTTTTGCATGGTTTGGCATTAGTAATTCATCGGTTAATAGAGGCAATTTCTCAACATTTTAAGGTCAAAAAAGTATGGGAAAGTTTGCCTGGAATTTTAATTAGTTGGTTGTTAACTCAGAGTATGGTTTTTGGTGCTTGGATATTTTTCCGACTCCCGAATTTAAGGGATTCTTTTTGGGTGTTTTCTCACTGGTGGAATTATGATGCTGATGTTCAATTTGTGGATAAGGTTTATTTGGAGGCGATGGGTTTAGAAAGGTTACAGTTGGTGTGGTTAATTTGCGGAGTTGTGGTGGCAATGGGGATTAATTATTGGTTTCATCGTGGTCTGAAATTACAGTTAAATTGGCAGTTGAAAGTTTTGTTAGTGCCTGTATTTTTGTTTACTGTTTGGTTATTGGCACCGGAGGGTTTGCCTTATATTTATTTTGATTTTTAAAGAAGTTAAGAAGTGAAGAATTCAAAAGTCAAAAGTCAAAAGTCAAAATTTAGAAGTTAAAAGTTAAAAGTTAAAAGTTAGAAGTTAGAAGGAAGAGGGAATAAACATTGAATAAAAATGATACAGCAGTTTCTGAAGTTATGAAGTTCAATTAAATAAAGTGAATTTTTTTTACCGAATAATTAATAATTATATCATGTTTGGCAGAACAGTTATAATTAGGCTCGTAGTTAGGCTTTAGCCCTAATAGTAAGTATTTCAGAGGCTCAAGCCCAACTACAAACAAAAATTTTATTATAAGTAATTATCCGAAGCATGATATTAGGCATCTCCAGAAAAGAGTTCCATGCAACGTCCGTACAGATTAGGGGGAAATAATTGGTAATTTCTGTGCGATAATTTATTTTATTTATTTTTTATTATTAATTGTTGAAGTTAGTCAACAGATGTACAAGATTAAAGCTCAAAACCTTGTATAGGAATAACCAAGTTTGTAAATATTTATCAAAATAATTGGGTCGCGCAACCCCGTCTTTTAAGGCGAAATATTTTTGGAGGGTTGCTCAAATCCCCGTTACAGAAATAACTTCTGATTTCTGACTTTTGACTTTTGACTTTTGACTTTGTTTAATTTGAGTACTTACTGATTAACCATTGATAAAAGCTAAGGTATCACCACCACAAGAAAAGCAGTTATAATTGTATTTTTCCAAGAGTGATTTTGCTAAATTTTTCTCATCATTAGAAAGATGCTTATGCTCATACATAATAACACAAGGTTTATATCTCAAAAAATCAACTTGTGATAGTACTTTATAATCAAATCCTTCTGTATCTATATGAAGAAGATCTATTACTTCTACATTATTTCTATCAAAGATTTCTTGCATAGTTATAGTTTCAATATCTTCTTCAATAATATAGGGTTCAAGCTTCCCTTGAAGATGTTTAAGTATATGATTTCTATCAAAAGAACCTAATTGATCATACCATTCTGGTAGACCTCCTAATTCTGTTTTTGCTTCCTCACAAACATAATAGAATTTCTGAAAACCTCTTTGGGTGGATATAGCAATCTTTTCAAAAATAAATCGTTCAGAATTGTTATAGTTCTTTTTTAATCTCTCGAAAAGAAAAGGAATAGGCTCAATAAATATGCCCTTCCAATTTGTATTTCTGATAACTAAATCCCGAATAGGATCTCCATGAGACCCATCATTTGAGCCAACTTGCACAAAGAAAACAGAGTTTTTATGCTTAATATGTGTCCATATTTGCTTTTGTATTTTTCTAAGTCTTCTGTTGTTGTTGTATTGTATTTTCAGGTTTCTGTACGTGTTTAATGTTTTGCGTAATGGCTCGTATACTGCAGGATATCTGCTAAGTGTACTTTTTATACTTTCATACATATCAAGATTTTCCTATTCAATGGGGTTTAATAACTGCTCGACATAATCTATAGCTATAACCTTATAATTATAAACTCTTGCAAGGCTCTTAATCTTAGCTTAATGGTTGTAGGACAATGCAGTTACTTCAGGGGTTAAAAGCAATTAAATTATAGCAAAGATTAACCATTATTTAGATGCTTGTTTCAATAATTAACAACGTAAGCAAACAGCTCTTAGAAGTCAGCAATTCAGCAAATAGTGAATAATTCCTTCTCAGGTTGAAGGAGCGTAATTTGACATTAAGTTTTAATTATATCCAAATTTCTCAATTGCTTTTACCGAATAATTAATAATTAAATAATTCTTGTTTAAAGCCTCCCCTTTTAAGGAAAAAAAAGCGGTTGAGGGATGGATGGGTTTCCTAACCATATCCAATCAACCAAGACAGCGGTCGATATTCGCAGCTTCCCGTAGGTTGGGATGGTGAGGTCTCCTCGCTGTCCAACCATCGACCAAAAGAAGAAATAATATTTCCTTATATTCAATTTCGTAACAGTTTTAACCAGAGGTAATTATCCATTATCCATTATCAATTAATGAACTCTTCCTATTATCAATAGCTGATAGCTGAATACTTACCTAATTATTAATTATTAATTATTAATTATTAATTGTTGAACTACTCCCTTTATCTGTTAAATATGAACACCAATCACTCCAACTACCTGCATAAAGTTTTCCTGTATTAATACCTGCCATTTTTAACGACCATAAATTAACACAAGCAGTCACACCAGAGCCACAATAAATAATAACTTCTTCAGCATTTTTAACCTTTTCCCACCGTTGAATTTGTTCGTCAACTTTTGCCAGAGAATTTTCATCAGTAACTTGTTTCCAAGGATAATTAACCGCCCCAGGAATATGACCAGCAATAGGGTCAATAGGTTCATGTTTTCCTAAGTAGCGATCGCTATCTCGCGAATCAACTAATACTACTTCTGGTAAATCTTTTTTGGCTTTAACTGTTTCTATATCTACTACCATTTTGGATTGAATTTGTGGTTCAAAAAAACCTGTTTGTGGGGTAGAAATTTCATTAGTAATTGGATATTTTTTTTGCCACTCAGAAAAACCGCCATCTAAGAGAGCAACTTTTTCATGGCCCATGTATGTCAATAACCACCATAGACGGGAAGCAAAGGCAAAGCGAGAATCATCATAAGCCACAATTAGAGTTTCTTGGTATTTAACACCTATAGTTGCTAATTTTTGTGCAAGTTTATCAGTATCGGGTAATGGGTGACGTCCGCCATGTTTTTGTACTGCACTGGAAAGGTCCTGGTTAAGGTCGAAATAGAATGCCCCAGGAATATGAGCATCTTGATATTGTTTCTGGCCTAATTCTGGATCAGCTAAAGAGAAACGACAGTCAATGATCATGAGGTTTGGGTCATTGAGATGGTCTACTAACCACTGAGGAGAAATAAGAAAATTTTTATTAGTCATATCTACTAAATTAAATCAAGTTTTCTTCTTCTAATAATAGGTAATATCATGTCCAAATAGTCAATGATCAAAAAAACCTTCTCCCTTTGAACCAATATTCCCTTCTGCCTTCTGCCTTATGTCTTATGCCTTCCTTTCTCCTAAGTGTAAGTATTCAAGCGGACATGATATAAAACTATTTATAGTTTGTGACGATCGCCTCACTGACATTTTACTGATAAAAACAAATACTGCCATTAATAAGATTAAGACAACTATCCCTAGAGTTATCTGACTCATTTTGAGATGATTCCAACTTCTATTGTTGATAGTATTAATGTTTGATTTTGAATCAAATCTATATTGTTGATTATCGTCAACATTATGCCAAATTAAACTAGATGAAGAATTTAATTCTAAATCAAACTCCTGACTCCAAATTGCATAATCATCACTGTATCTTTTAATTAGTAATTTAACTCTTTTAATTGACTCAGGAGCTAATTCTATTAATTGATGTCTAACTATCTCTACGATATAACTTCTCTCTGGTAATTTTTCAGATTCTAAGAGTATGTGTAACCATCCATTTACTGCACTAACTTTTGCATTAATGCCTTGAGGATGTAACGTCCCATTTAATAAGGTAGCGATAGATTTAGAATTTCCCTGTTTAGCAAGCTCGATAAATCTGTACTGAACCATAACTAATTACCTCTGAATAATGAATAGCAAATATTTGTTTTTATCTTTTTATTTTAGGTTTAATTCCCACCGTAAACAGGGCGTTTAATTATTAATTATTAATTATTAATTATTAATTGTTGAACTACTTTTTAATTTTCGCTACTCTAATTGCATAGTCAGCATAGCCTTGATATTCTATGATTTTTTTTCTGGCTTGTTTATATTTAGGATGAGATGCTGGTACTATTTTCATAAATTCTGTTGCGTCTTGCCACTGACTTGCTACTGCTTCCCATTCTATTTTAGTCTGGGCATACTGAGCCATTTCTGCTGCATTTATAGCTCGATTAACTGCAAGTTTAAATGGGTCTGGTGGTGGTAATACAAGAGTTGTTTTTGGGCTTGGAGAATATAGAGGTGTAGGTTGAGTTTTTACTTCTTCAACTTCTAGGTTTTCGGGCTCAATTTTTTTGACTAGAGGTGTAGTTTGAGTTTTTACTTCTTCAACTTCTAGGTTTTCGGGCTCAATTTTTTTGACTATTGGTGAGGGTATTTCCGGTACTGTAACTACATAATTTTCGGACATTAATTGCCATTGAGAAAATCCATATACGCCTAGTGCAAGTAAAGGAATAATTAGTAATACCAAAATATTGTTTTTGATTGTTTTCTGGATTTTTTGTAAGTAATTACTTTTTTCTATTTGATGAACTGGCTTAACTTTTTCTTCCCCCAATACTGATTGAGGTTTATTTGTGATTTTAGCTCCAGAATAGGTGCTAGTTTTTGCCAATTCATTCTCTGTTTTATCTTTTTCTTTTTGGTTAAATACCCCGCCGTCTACACTGTGTTTACAATTGCTTGGGGTTTGAGTCCCCATCCGCTTTTTCCTCCCCCCTTTCAAAGGGGGGCAAGGGGGGATACCTTCTTCCTTCTTCCTTCTTCCTTCTTCAATCAAATTAATCTGAGGTTGTTTGGGTGGTTTTATATTTTTTAGAGTAGGACTATATATTTTGTTCAATACCAAAAAACTTTTAGATGAAAATTCAAACTGATATAATTTAGCTGCTACAATTAGCCAAACACTAATAAATACAAATAAAAGTAACCGTTCGATAGATGTTTCAGGATATAAAAATTGACTTTTTTCTAAAATTGCAATTTGATAATTTAGGTTAAACCAAGGCAAAATTAATGTATATATTAAAGTTGCTGCCAGAGTACTAATAATAATTATCAACCAACTATATAAAGCTTTCCACCAACTTGTAATTGGCGGGAATAAGAAAAAATTATACTGATAACTTCGATTGAATATTTTCCGAAAAATATGAAAAATCAAAATAAGGTAATGATGCAAAAAAGCGAAAACAGGAATCAAAAAAAACAGAAAAATAATACTCATACAAATGAATAACTCTAAACTTCCCCCTAGTTTTTGCCAAAAATATATTCCTAGTTTTAAACCATTAATTACGGTAACTAAAATAATTAGAAAATAAACCATAATTAAAGCCTTTAACCAAGAACTAGGATAAGGAAACCAAAGAGGTAAGTATAATTTTTTCTGTTTATTCATTTAGATAACTATTTCAGAGGAAAAATTGACAAATCATAAGTTCATACCACAACTAACAGCAGATGGCTCTTTTACTTTTTTTTCACCCGAATTTGGTGAAACTTTTCACTCTAATTTTGGCGCTCAACAAGAAGCAGAATTTAAGTTTGTTTACCCAGTTCAACTATTATCTAGAGTACATCAACCCGTGGTGTGCCTACTTGACGTTTGTTATGGACTAGGATATAACACTGCCTCTGCTTTAGCAGCCATCTGGAAAATTAATCCTGGTTGTAAAGTTCAATTGGTGGGCCTAGAGTTAGATCCAGAGGTACCAAAAACAGCGATCGCTACAAATCTTCTAGATAATTGGCCTCATCCTGTGCCAGAATTATTAGCTACTCTAGCTAATACCCATCAATTACAAACAGAAAAAATTCAAGCCAAACTGTCGATCGGGGACGCTAGAATTACGATTCAAGAACTAAATAACTCTGCTTTCCAGGCTGATGCTATATTTCTTGACCCCTTTTCTCCACCCAGTTGTCCTCAACTTTGGACAGTAGAATTTTTGCACTTAGTAGGTAGCTTTCTCAAACCTGATGGTTATCTAGCAACATATTCCTGCTCCGCAGCAGTCAGAACAGCATTAATTAATGCTCATTTAAAAATTGGCTCTACTGCACCAGTAGGTAGGCGATCGCCAGGAACAGTGGCCAGTTTTACTGAAGAATATTTACCCCCACTTTCTCAAAAAGAAAAAGAACATTTACTAACTCGCGCTAGTATTCCCTACCGAGACCCCCACTTATCAGACTCGGCAGAAATTATTGTGCATCGTCGCCAGTTAGAACAACAAAAATCGTCCCTAGAACCTACATCTCATTGGAAAAAACGTTGGTTGTTGAAGAAGGAGTCAGGAGTCAGGAGACAGGAGTCAGGAGTTCAAATTTAAAAGTCAGAAGTCAAAAGTCAAAAGTGAGGATATATGAAACTATGAAACTATAAGTAGTCATGCAAAATTAATGAAACATACTCTAAAGCTAAAAAGCTGATGCTGTAATTTTTACCGAAAAATTGGGTTTAAAGCCTCGCCCTTGTAGGGCGACTTTTTATTTTATTTGTAAGTCAATTGAATATATGCTATAGTATTATTAGTTGCCGGGGGGCACTCGGAAACTCTAAACGGACGTGGAGGGAAGCGTTAGACTACCGCCAAGGAAGCAGCACCCTGTGAAGCGTCAACCCGCCGAGGAGCTATGGCTCAGTAGGAATCCCCGTGCCTAACAGCCGGGGAGGATGTCAAAG
>NZ_JAAHHG010000201.1 GCF_010692555.1 Okeania sp. SIO3B5
TAGACAATGGTTGTCCGAAGGCAGGAGGCATCCCCCCTACCCCCCTTTGAAAGGGGGGGAGGCAGAAGGTTTTCTCAAGAGTGTCACCTTAATTTTATACACGCTCCGATGCTACCGGACATGATATTATATCAAATCCGCTCAGGTTCGGTATAAAAAAATGTTCCATCTTCAGCTATTGCCAAATATGAAGCTTATTTCCCCGCACTCCCCACACTCCCCACACTCCCCACACTCTTTATCTAATTACACCAATGCTACCGGATTTGATATTATGCACCAGCAAAACTAACGTTTCTTCCTTTGAAAAGGGAAGCTTTAAACCTGAATTATTTAATTGTTAATTATTCAGTAATTGGTATAGCAATCCGCGCTTATGTTGTCAGATTTTATAAATGCGGGGTTTGGTCTCCAAATCTCTTGGCGCTTCGGTTTGGAAACCAAACCCCTACAGTTTTTTCTCACGAATGATTTCATATTGCTATATAACCTACATTCCGCACGACAAAATGTAGCAACCGAAGAAGGAGTCAGGAGACAGCTATACTGGAGACAGAATTTTAGAAGAAAATTATAGCTGCTGTGATTAAGTCAACGATCAAGCAAGTATTTAGGGCTTGCTGATTAATCATCAAAGTATTGACTGCTATTGGATTGAGCGTTTTTTGGTTGAAAAAAGTACCAACTTTTCGGTAGAAAGAGCTGCATAAAGCTAGTATTTTGGGATGATTATGACAGAAAAATTAAGGGACTATTTTTCCGACTACCTCCTCTAAATTCCCCGTCCCTCCTGTCTCCTGTCTCCTGTCTCCTGTCTCCTGTCTCCTACCCCTACTAAAAAACTTATTCAGCAAACCCTATTTATACGTAAATTTTTTACTCGGAATTTGATGAACGAAAAAAGTAATTAAGATGATTTGCATAGTATAAATACTTAAGCTTGCTACGGGTTCATATACTACTTTTAATGTTACGCTCTTGACGTGCAGAATGTGAGATATAAGATTTATATATATTTATTTTAGTAAAGAAATATTTTTAAGCTATTGCATTTCTAAGAAATTTAAGGTAATAAACTAATAATCAATTAGGAGCTAAGTAGGAACGGCTGAATAAAGTTGAGACCTATAAGCATCAGTCTCTTGAGAGATATTAAAGTTTGACAAGTAGTCACAGTTGGCAGTTTTCATACAGAAATAACTTGATTTATTTAACATAACCTACTGGACTGACACATCTAAAACTGTGCATTAGCTTTTAACTTGAAAATTCTTACTTTTGAATGCATGAATGCATAAGTTTTGAATTGAATCTAATGCACCATTTAAGGCGTGTCAGTCTACGACTATATCCTTTCTATTCTATTAGACCATAATTATTGGTAAATTATTGATGAGTAAAATAGCTAATTGGAATCCAGAAAATACAGATTTTTGGCAACAACAAGGATCGAAAATAGCCAATCGTAATCTTTGGTCTTCTATCCCTTGTTTATTATGTGCTTTTGCCATTTGGCTGTATTGGAGCATTATTACTGTACAAATGAAGAACTTAGGTTTTCCATTTGAGACATCTCAACTTTTTAACTTGAGTGCAGTTGCTGGACTCACTGGTGCAACTTTACGGATTCCAAATTCCTTCTTAATTGCTATATCCGGAGGAAGAAATGTAATCGCTATCACCACAACATTACTAATTATTCCCTCATTAGGTACAGGGATAGCTCTACAAAATCCCAATACTCCCTATAGTCTTTTCATTATCTTAGCTGCCTTGTCAGGTTTTGGAGGTGGAAATTTTGCTTCCTCCATGTCTAACATTAGCTTCTTCTTTCCCAAGAAAAATCAAGGAGCAGCTTTAGGTTTAAATGCAGGTTTGGGAAATGTAGGTGTTAGCGTCATGCAGGTTTTATTACCTTTTGTCATGACAATTCCATTATTCGGAGCCTTAAGTGGACAAGGAATTCCCTTACCTACAGATATAGGAGATAAAGCTGCCGGGACATTAGTTTGGATACAAAATTGTGGACTGGTTTGGGTTCCTATTTTAGTCATCCTAGTGATTAATGCTTGGTTTAACATGAATAATTTAGTAACAGCTAGTCCCGATGTTGGTTCAACAATAAAAGACACTTTAACAGCTTTATTAAAGTCTCTTGCCCTAATTTTCTGTGCTTTTGTTAGTGCAGCGATCGGGTTATATATGCTTCTGGTAGTAAATATCAATATGTGGATTGTTTTACCAATCACAATTGCCTTGACTGTGGTAATTATGGGTATGGTGCAAAAGCCTTTCCAAATTTCCCTCAGTCCCCAATACCGAATTTTTAAGAATAAGCATAATTGGATTATGACTTGGTTATATACCATGACATTCGGTTCATTTATTGGTTACTCAGCAGCTTTTCCTTTATTAATTAAAGTTGTATTTGGAGAGTTACCAGATGGCACAATAAATCCCAATGCTATTAATCCTTTTGCTTATGCTTGGTTAGGTCCTTTAGTAGGTTCATTGATTCGACCTTTAGGTGGTTGGTTATCTGATAAACTCGGAGGTGCAAATGTTACCCACTGGGATACAATTGTGATGATTGGTTCAGCTTTAGGAGTGGCTTATTATGTTAAGCAAGCAAGTGTTTCTCAAACTCCTGAAATTTATTTCATGCCATTTCTAATTCTTTTTCTCATCCTTTTCATTACTACTGGTATAGGTAATGGTTCAACTTTTCGGATGATTCCTATTATTTTTGAACCTAATCAAGCCGGACCAGTTTTAGGCTGGACTTCAGCCGTTGCTGCTTATGGTGCGTTTATTATTCCTAAAGTTTTTGGTGGTCAAATAAAAGCTGGTCATCCTGAATATGCACTGTATGGTTTTGCGGTTTATTACCTCAGTTGTTTAATTGTTAATTGGTGGTTTTATGCGAGAAAAAATGCTGAAATTAGTTGCTAATTGAGGTTAATTGATAATTTAAAATATGGATAAATTAATCGGGCAAATACCTGTAACTAATCTGGAAAAGACTCTAAGTAAAATCTGCAAATTGACGGATTTTCATTATGGTGAAATTTGGTTACCTAACCGGGAAAATAATTTATTAGAATTTAGCCCTTATTACCATATTGTTGGGGGTAATTACCAAGATAATTTAGAAAAATTTCACCTCTGTAGTCAAGACTTTATCATATCTAAAGGTGAAGGATTACCTGGACGAGTTTGGTTATACAAACAGCCGGAATGGATACTAAATGTCTCGGTTGAATCGGAAGGATATTTTTTGAGAAATCAAATTGCTAAAGCTTTTGGAGTTAGAACTGGCTTTGCTGTTCCTATGATAATTGAGGAAAAAGTATTAATGATTCTTGCTTTTTTTGCTTGTGATATTCGCTCTTATTCATCCGATATTTTAGCACTAGCAATGGATGCAAAAATACACTTCTAAACTTTTCTGGGAGCTGGCTGATTAAATGTAAACATTCAGCTCTCAGCTTCTTAATGAATGAAGTAAAAATTCGTTTAACTTATACTACATTTTCCACTCATAAATTGAAGCATAAGAAAGACTTGTTTTAAGTTTTTAACCATACAATTCAAGCTAATGAAGCTGATAGCTGATAACGCAGTTCCGACCATAGGAGGCTAGCTGACGACTGAATGCTTACAATTAAATATCAAAGTATTTACATACAAAGGCACTTGCCTTTTTTGGTCTGTTAACTTTATTTATGCTTACTGTTAAGTAATAGATCAGCATTTTCCTCGACATTTATGGACAACTGTGGACAAAATGTATAGGTATAACCATCTTTTTGATGTACAACTTTTAATTTGCTGACATGAACACTTTTAGCTTTCTGTCCTGGCACGGTGAAGTTAAAACTATTTGATTTTGACCGAGGATTAACTCTACCTACTTCCCCTGTTTCAATGTTCAACGCTAAATCTCCACTATTCCAACCTTTTATAGGTTTGAGTGGGTTATACCTTATGGGGTATCCATATTTATTTACCGCTGCTTTCTGTCTACCTCCTTGGCCTTTGCATATAGCAACTAAAGCTTGGGTGGTCTGGAATTTTAACTGATTCACTTCTCCTATACAAGCAGCATCTATGCAGTGCGCTTTTGGCAATTTTTGTTTTCTGCGGTTAAATTTTGTTTGCCCCCCGCTAGATGTGATTACGGTTAACCCAGTAGTCTTTAAAGTATTGAACAATTTCCACCGACAAGAATTAACGGCTGCTGCATCTTTTAAAGGCGATCTAGCTTGGGTTAGTATTCGCTTTAATAATTCTGGTTTTCCAGATAAGAATTCTTTGACATCTTGATTACTTTTAATCTGATTGCATTTACTACAGGCAACAGTTAAGTTAGATACTCGGTCTGAGCCTCCTTTCGATATGGGGTGAATATGTTCTATTTCTAGTGGTGTATTTGTTTTGCCACTTGTGGAAGCACATTGACGACCCCATTTTTCTAACAAATATTCTCTCAATTCATATCCTGCTAATTCACCCTGTTGATACTCAGTACCAGAAATTTCTGGATTTTGAATCAATTGAGTATTAAAGCGAACCAGTTCCATTGAGATTGATTCTACTGGACAAAACTTAATTAATCGTTTGACCCAAGTCATAGTAGTTTCGACTCTGTGTATAAGAGAAGGTGCTAACCAACCAGTGGGCTTCTTTTTGTTCGGGTTACCTGGTTTACGGTATCTGAGGTTTTTTGTCCTTCTAGCTCTCCGTCTGTGAGAACGCTTTTGTAGTTTTTCGGAAATTAATGAACCTCGATGTTGAATTTCTAGCATCCAGATCACCTTGTTTCCATCTAATAGAGCCATCCCTGTAAATTTTGAGCCTGGGTCAATTTTTAGAGTTAAAGCTGTAGAAACACCTTTAACAGCTTTGCGTGAGAATCAAAGTAAATGGAAAGCGTCGCCAGACAGCAGCTTTACCAGAATTTAACAACCTACGAGCAACAGAAGGTTTGCAAGGTTGTAATGGTTTTTTGTTTGCATCTAGTCGCGAAAACATAATTAGTGTTAGACATTGTGGTGTCTAGTCCTTTTCAGTAAAGTGTTCCTCGATTATGTTGGCCAGGCTTTTCATGCTCTAAACACTGTCGGTACAAAACCTACTTCCGATTGGCGCACTAAACACGCTGTCCTTAATTTAGAGCGACTAGCATATATGCTGGAGTTCACACATTGTGGTCGTGACCTGCCAACGTAGTCAGTTAAGACTTAATCTGCAACCTTTGAGAGACAATTCCTAAAAATGTCGGCCGATTGGCTAGGTTTTTCAAAGGTGTCTTAGCTAATTTATTTTGCCTATTTACAGGTTATATCATGTCCGGTAGCATCGGAGCGTGTATAAAATTAAGGTGAAAATAGGAGAAAACCTTCTGCCTCCTGCCTCCAGCTCCCGCTGCCTTATTTCCACCAAAGTCTAATTATTCAACCGGACATGATATTAATTATGCTCAAAATTATTCCCTTCAATGGAAATTTCTTCTAGGTCAACATAATTTACTTTCCCTAATTTAACTTCCTTGGGCACATTAGTTACCTCATATTTAGTACCTTTGGGAACTAAAACTTCGCTTTCACTATACATTGCAGAAAAATCACTAATAGACACTCCCGAATGATTGTGCTTTACCCGAATAACTACTTGGTAACAATGACCAGAATAAGTCTCAGCAATTTTTGGATCGGAAGTAAAACTGGTGAGCGAATCTAAAGTATAGTCTCCATGGGGTTTTAATTGTTGAATAAAAGATTTTATTGATTTTTCACTAAAAGACATACCCCGATAAATATCACCATCATAAGCGGGCATTTTGTGCATAAATTTGTTGAGAATTTTAACATTCCCTTCGTCTTTTCCTTGTTTATCTGCCCTTCTAATTTTACGAAAATCTGTAGTGGTAAATTTTTCAAGTGCAGATAATGATTCTGCTGCTTCGATAGAATTCATTCCACTTAATTTAGCAACCTGAGCAACGAGTTTATTGTTTTCGCAAAGTACAATATTGTTCATAAAGTTCACCTCAACTCGATATTTTTTATTATCTCCTAAAATTACTCAAAAAGTAACCCATTCATTTAGATAATTTTTGCCTCCCCCAGATGGGTGAATTTGAAGCTTAAAATTGCTTCTGACCTGATATAGACAGCAATTTCTCAACAATTCTTCAAGAAAATCAAATAGGTATAAATAACTAAGAAATCTGAATAAAGTGCTATAAATTCTAATTTAATTATTAAGAAATAATCTATCAATACTTTCCTGATAAACTTGTAAAAGTACAAACTTTAGCAATAAGTACCTGGACTTGACATACTCCCGACGCTCCCCTACGGGAGAGCGCGGGATTCTTCAGCCAGAGAAAAACTGACCGCAGTTTTAACAGAAGTGATGTCCTCCTCCTGCTTTGATAACAATCCTATTTTTTGTATTAGGAGTGCTGAGTTATAGTCTCTGTCTAGTTCCTGTCCACATTTAGGACACGAATGCCAGCGTTCTGATAAACTTTTAGAGACTTTATTCAGACATTCCCAACAATGTTGAGATGTACCTTTGGGGTCTACGCGTGATAATTCTTTTGCCAAGTTTCCAGGCTACATACTCCAAAAATCAAGAAATTGATAGTAGCTGCCTATGCACGATCGGGGGACTGCAAACTAATAGAGTTTCATGGTGAACCCGCAAATCGTACACTTGCTATTCCAATACTACCCACAGCTTGAGTTACCTAAATTTGTTACTAATCTAAAATCTGTGAGCAGTAGAAGACTTAGGGCTGAGTTTCCAGTACAAATCAATAAAACTTACTTCAAAGCTGTATAAAGGAAGTGAATCTTATTTTATTGCTAGCTGTGGTGGTGTAAGTATTTCAGTGCTAAAGAAGTACATACAAAATCAGGACGAACCATCGACATAACGCCCGACTTTCCCATACGACGCTCCCCTCCGGGAGAGCGCGGGACTTCCCGTCGGGGGAGTTAAATCTGAGCAAGACTTCCCTCAAATATGAAGATAAATTACGGTCTTTTTTAGTGTAGGTTATGACCATATTATATCATATCCGCTCAGTTAAAAATCTCAAAACTATTGTACAGTAGATAAATATAAACCTCTGTTGAAAAACTATAACGTTGGAGTTTTTTTGATTTATAGCACAAGGAAGAAGAAAGAAGGAAGAAGGAAAAGTTTTACGTTGTCTGAGTTTTAAACTTTTGAACTGTCAAACACCTTTGCTTCCACTGCTATATCTATATCTATTGCCAGAGTCAAGCAAAAGAGTCAAACCACTCTCTATGTAAATAAAATTTCATTTCCCTAGGCGATCGCTTTTGTGGGTCGGTTAAAAATTTCAAAACTATTGTACAATAGATAAATATAAACCTTTGTTGAAAAACTATAACGTTGGAGTTTTTTTGATTTATAGCACAAGGAAGAAGAAAGAAGGAAGAAGGAAGAAGGAAAAGTTTGACGTTGTCTGAGTTTTAAACTTTTGAACTGTCAAACACCTTGGCTTCGACTGCTATATCTATTGCTAGAGTCAAAAAAAAGATTCAAACAACCCTCTGTGTAAGTAAAATTCCATTTCCCAAGGCGATCGCTTTTGTGGGTCGGTTAAAAATTTCAAAACTATTGCACAATAAACTGACGACTTGCCAAAACAGCACTACCATAAGCTGCATCTGTATCAACAGCTTTTATCATAGGTACTTGTAAATACCGTCCCCGAATCGCTGTAAAAGTAGGATTTTTAGCGCCGCCCCCAGCAGTATAGACATTGGTGAGTGTAGCTGCGCTTAATGCCTGCAACAATTCATAGCCTCGTAATTCAATTTTGGCAATACCTTCAAGCAAACCATGAAGAAACTTCACAGAATTTTCTGGTCTAGGGGTTAATCGTGGCAGTAATTCTGGGTCATTTATTGGAAAGCGATCGCCCTTTTGTAACAAAGGATAATAATCTAACCCACTTTCAGTATTAGGGTCTATTTGACTACTCAAACTTGACAATTCAGCATCAGTAAAAAAATGTCGCAAAACAGCGCCTCCAGTATTAGAAGCACCACCGATCAACCACAAATCTCCCAGACGATGACTATAAATTCCATATATAGCATTATCAACTCTAGTACGACTTAAAAGTTTTAACACCAGAGTCGAACCTAAAGAAGTTACAGCTTCCCCGGGAGTATTAGCACCACTGGCAATAAAAGCAGCAATGCTATCTGTTGTACCTGCACAAACAACACATTCGGGAGACAAACCAAGACTATCGACAACTTCTGGAGTAACATTCCCAACTATTGCACCTGGTGTGACGACTTCTGGTAAATGGATATTTTTTCCAACTTCAGAATTAACAAAATCAGTCAACCAGTCTGGATAAGATAAATTGCCGACATCGTAACCCAGTTTCAAAACATTGTTATAGTCACTAACTCCTAGTTTTCCATGAAGCAAAAATCCTAACCAGTCAGATTGATGCAAAAAATAATAACTTTTATTTGACAGAGAAATATTTTCAATCAACCACAACAACTTTGCCAAACTAGAAGTAGCGCTAATAACAGGATGATTAGGTGGGGCAATACTTCTCAACTTATCCATCATTGCCACTCCCCTACTGTCGTTGTAAAGAAGCGCTTCAGTCACAGGTTTACCATAACTATTGGACAATAGTACAGTTGCCGAAGTACCATCAATAGCGATCGCTCGAATATCCCCTCGCATTTCTTGGGGAAGATTGGAAATTAGATTAAATAAAGCTGTTTGCCAAACATGAGGCAATTTATTTTGTTGAGTATTTTCCCAAACATACTGTGTTTGTGCTTTAACTTGAAAGTTAGAGTCAATAAGCACTGCACGGGTTCCGGAAGTGCCAAAATCAAGTCCTAAGTATAAATTCATTTTCAATAAAAATTTACTATAATTTAAACTAGAAGATTATATACAAAAACTAAGACGTTATAGTTTTTAGTAGGTTAGGTTGAAGTCATTTGAGTTATCAGTTTTTTTCACAAATATGACAAATGAGGCTAAATAAAGCTTTTTGCCAAACATGAGGCAATTTATTTTGTTGAGTATTTTCCCAAACATACTGTGTTTGTGCTTTAACTTGAAAGTTAGAGTCAATAAGCACTGCACGGGTTCCGGAAGTGCCAAAATCAAGTCCTAAGTATAAATTCATTTTCGATAAAAAATTGCTATAATTTAAACTAGAAGATTATATACAAAAACTAAGACGTTATAGTTTTGTAGATCATTAATTCTCTATATCTATAGGTTGGTCTGAGGTAATCAAACCCAAGCTACAAGGTTTTCACTTGCTATAATCTAAGATAGGTAATTATATACAAAAACTAATACGTTATAGTTTTGTAGATCATTAATTTTCTGTATTTATAGGTTGGTCTGAGGTAATCAAACCCAAGCTACACGGTTTTCACTTGCTATAATCCAAAATAGGTAATTATATACAAAAACTAAGACGTTATAGTTTGTTTTGTAGATCATTAATTTTCTGTATTTATAGGTTGGTTTGAGGTAATCAAACCCAAGCTACACGGTTTTCACTTGCTATAATCCAAAATAGGTAATTATATACAAAAACTAAGACGTTATAGTTTGTTTTGTAGATCATTAATTTTCTGTATTTATAGGTTGGTCTGAGGTAATCAAACCCAAGCTACACGGTTTTCACTTGCTATAATCCAAAATAGGTAATTATATACAAAAACTAAGACGTTATAGTTTGTTTTGTAGATCATTAATTCTCTATATCTATAGGTTGGTCTGAGGTAATCAAACCCAAGCTACAGGGTTTTCACTTGCTATAATCCAAAATAGGTAATTATATACAAAAACTAAGACGTTATAGTTTGTTTTGTAGATCATTAATTTTCTGTATTTATAGGTTGGTCTGAGGTAATCAAACCCAAGCTACAGGGTTTTCACTTGCTATAATCCAAAATAAGTAACTATATACAAAAACTAAGACGTTATAGTTTTGTAGATCATTAATTCTCTATATCTATAGGTTGGTCTGAGGTAATCAAACCCAAGCTACAGGGTTTTCACTTG
This sequence comes from Okeania sp. SIO3B5, assembly GCF_010692555.1. Lineage (GTDB taxonomy): Bacteria > Cyanobacteriota > Cyanobacteriia > Cyanobacteriales > Microcoleaceae > Okeania. Next base: position 10,108 of record NZ_JAAHHG010000201.1, read on the forward strand.
CTATAATCCAAAATAGGTAACTATATACAAAAACTAAGACGTTATAGTTTGTTTTGTAGATCATTAATTTTCTGTATTTATAGGTTGGTTTGAGGTAATCAAACCCAAGCTACAGGGTTTTCACTTGCTATAATCCAAAATAAGTAACTATATACAAAAACTAAGACGTTATAGTTTTGTAGATCATTAATTCTCTATATCTATAGGTTGGTCTGAGGTAATCAAACCCAAGCTACAGGGTTTTCACTTGCTATAATCCAAAATAGGTAACTATATACAAAAACTAAGACGTTATAGTTTTGTAGATCATTAATTTTCTGTATTTATAGGTTGGTCTGAGGTAATCAAACCCAAGCTACAGGGTCTTCACTTGCTATAATTTAAAATAGGTAACTATATACAAAAACTAAGACGTTATAGTTTTTAGTAGGTTAGGTTGAAGTCATTTGAGTTATCAGTTTTTTTCACAAATATGACAAATGAGGCTAAATAAAGCTTTTTGCCAAACATGAGGCAATTTATTTTCCTGAGTATTTTCCCAGACATATTGTGTTTGTGCTTTAACTTGAAAGTTAGAGTCAATAAGCACTGCACGGGTTCCGGAAGTACTAAAATCAAGTCCTAAGTATAAGTTCATTGTCAGTAAATATTTGTTATTATCTAAGATAGGCTAATATATGCAAAAACTATAACGTCTTAGTTTTTAGTAAGTTGGGTTGAAGTCATTTCAGTTATCCGTTATCCCTATAAAAACCCCTAGTCAAAACTACAAAATCATTGGCAGAAATTTTTCTAGTAACCTGAACAAACCATGACCAAGTAGAATTATCTCCACGCCCTAAAAAAGCATCTAACTTATTCCTTAACTCCTCATCCAAAACCACAGGATTATCCAAATATAAACAAGATTTTTCTAACTCAAAAACCCAAGGATACCTATCAGAATTAAAAACTTTCAAAAATATTGACAATATCTTCTTCTTTTGTTTCAGGAGATAAGGAAATAACAGGAACCATAAATTTATGGAGCCTTTCATGGATATTTATCAATAATTCTTGTTCTTTATCCTCCCAAATATCTTGTTCTCTATACAGCCACTTATTAAAACTATTAGAGTCTCGCAATTGAGAAAAAGGTAAGGCTTTGTGTTGTTTGACTAATTCATCGTATTTTTTTCTTCCACGACTATCACGTTCAGATGTTCCTATAACTGCATCTTCTAATTTATTATCTAAAACTGGCTCTAAATCTAAATAAAAACGATGAGAATTTTTAGCCCCTTTTAGAGGTTTATTAGGTTCATAAAGTCCATAAAATAGAGAATTAATGCGTTTTTGACCATCAAGAACTAACTTTACAGTTTCTGTCACATAAGGTTTATCTGTTATTCCTTCCACTAATCTAAAATCAAACATTGGTTTTTTTACTAGGAGTGTCTAACATCAGAAATATTCCGATAAAATAACCCTGCAACAAAGAAGTTAATAAATCTTGAATATCATCTTTTGTTCCAAACAAAAGACCTTTGGAAATCAGGAATAACAACTTTTCCTTCCACAGCATATTCAATAATACCTAACAAATTTTCAGGATTTGCTTTTGGTGATTCTAGAGACATAAATATTTTTTATCCTCCCTTAATTTTTAACAAGATGTTTAATATACAAAACTAGGCAAAAATAGCTTTCATTTGAGGCAGTAATATTTGAAAAGCTTGACCGCGATGAGAGAGCGATCGCTTCATTTCAGCAGACATCTCCGCAAAAGTCTTTTCTTGTGAAGGAACATAAAATATGGGGTCGTAACCAAACCCACCATTGCCACGGAGACTATATAGAATTTCTCCACGGCAAATCCCCTCTGTTTCTAATGCAATTGTGCCATCAGGTCTAGCAATGACAAGAGCGCAGACAAACTGTGCCTGACGATTAGAATTATCTCCCAATTCTGTTAATACTCGCTCTATTTGTTCCGCAACAGTAGGGGCATAACGAGCAGAATAAATACCTGGTCTGCCATCTAAAGCATCTACTGCTAATCCAGAATCATCAGCGATCGCCCATTTCCCAGTAGCTTTGGCCACAACAGTAGCTTTGAGGCGAGCATTAGCTAGAAAAGTTTCCCCTGTTTCTTCAACTTCTAAATCTTTTGGTTTTAGTTGTAATTGTAAATTCAAATCTGCTAGATATTCCTGCATTTCTTGAACTTTTCCTGGATTACCAGTAGCGACAACTAGGAATTTAGGAGTTGTTTGTGCGGGAGTAATATTTGTCATTCTTCTATATGAATATTTATTTTATCTTAAATAGAATACCACATTTATCAACTCTAACCAGGTTGAAGTATCCACATAAAAAAATAAAATTATCGTTAGTAAAGAGAAAGATAAACTGAGTTAAGCATCGCCGTAGATAGATTTAGTAAAATAGGATAGAAGGTAAGCATTCAGCTATTAGCAGTCAGCTATCAGCAATTAATAATGAATAATTATTTCTAAGGTTGGGAAAGGAGACTTTGGAAGTAACTTTTTATTCTTTTTAGATTTATAAATTACTCTTACTTTCCCAACATTAATAGCTGATAGCTAATAGCTGATGGCTGAATGCTTACCATAGAAGAGATTCATTAATTGATAATGAATAATGGATAATTACAAGAAGGTTAAAACCGTTACATAATTGAATATAATACCAATTTGATAAATGTTTGTTACAAATGGTAGAAGTAATAAAGAAGGAAGAGGGAAGAAAAAAGAAGGAATAAATATTGAAAAAAAGGGAAAAAAGATAGATATAACTACCTAAAATTAACTGAAACAGTTATTTTTAAGCATATCTGATCGATATCTAGCTTTTTGTAGCATTCTTTTTTCAAATTGGTATAAGGAAATCTGATTTCTTTTCTTGGTCGATTGGATATGGCGAGGAGACCTCGCCATCCCACCCTTCGGGAAGCTCCGAAGATCGACTGCTTTTTCTCCTTAAAGAGAGAGGCTTTAAACCGAATGAATTAATTATCAATTATCCATTATTAATTGGTAATATAGAGTAGTAATTTAATCATCTATGCAATATTCAAAGTGTAGCAGCAAATATACTTCCCTACTGTGTTAATATTATTTTTCAAGGGTGCTTCAACAATTAATAATTAATAATTAATTATTAACAAATACATCTTCTTGAAAAGAAGAGGATTGACGCGGAGCGTGAAAATTTTTTCTTTTCTTGGTCGATGGTTGGCCAGCGAGGAGACCTCGCCATCCCATTCTACGGGAAGCTAGGAAGATCGACCGCTTTTTTCTCCTTTAAAGAAGAGGTTTTAAGCCTTAATTAGGGCTTGCTGATTAAATCTAAAAGCATTGACATATAAAGACTTTAGCTTTTTTGGGTCTGAAATACCTTGGTTTTCAGCTCTTCACGCTCAAAAAGTTAGTATTTTAGGCGCATAGTTGGGCAGAAAAATTAAAGGACAATTCTTACTCCTACTTCCTCTAAATTCCTATTTCTCCTGTCTCCTACCCCAGCAAAAAGACTTTCCATACGCAAACCCTAATTATTCGGTAAATACCTTAAATCTAGTTTTAAATATTCAATTCATTAAACCAAGTATTATATGTTACGAAAATTATTCTCTCCTAAGAACAAATACAAAGTTAGTCTAACAATTTTTTTATTGATTCTTTCCCTAACTATTATGTTTAGTTTTAATTCAGAAAAAACCCTTTCTGAAGACATAAATTTCAGTCCGAAAGAGCGAGACAAGATGACTGCCAATCTCACTATATCGGAAAAAGTTATGAAAATGGAGCAAAGGCTAGAAAAAGAATTTGAGAATTATTTTGATCGAGAAATTTCAGAAGTTTCAAAAGCGGGTGATGACATTGCTCAAAAATTGTTAGAAATTAGCAAAAAAAATAATATAAGACCTGCGGTATTTTGGGCAATTCCTGAACCAGAATATTTACATTTAGTTTTAATTTATCCTGGAAAAAAACCTCTAGTTCAAGATATTGACTTCCTCAAACGCGAAAACCTCATTCGTAAAGTCAAATTATTTAATAATGAAATTACCAATCCTCAGATGCTGTTCACAAATTCTTACTTAAGTCTGGTTCAACAACTTTATCAATCTATAGTTAAACCCTTTGAAGGAAATCTCCAAGAAGACAAAATAGACACAATATTGTTTTGTTTAGGAGCAGGTTTGCGTACTCTACCAATAGCAGCATTACATGATGGAAAACAATTTTTAGTAGAGAAATATAGCCTAGCAATTATTCCTGCATTTAATTTAATTGACTCCAATTATACTCCCATTCAAAAAGCCAGAATTTTGGCAATGGGTGCTTCAGAATTTCCGACCCAAAGTCCTTTACAATGGATAATTAACAATTGATAATTGATAATTAATTCATTCAGTTTAAAGCCTCTCATGAGCAAGGAGAAAAAAGTGGTCGAGGGATGGCGTTTTGCTCCGCAACATATAAAGCGGAGCGGCTCTGATAAGAGCGGGTCTCCTCGCCATATCCATGAGACCAAGAGAAGAAATCAGATTTCCTTATATTCAATTCCGTAATGGTTTTAACCAGAGGTAATTATCCATTATTCATTATTCATTATCAATTATCAATTGATGAACTGCTGTTCCAGTTGAACTTTCAACAATTGTTGATAGAAACCTCAGAGAAAATATCTCAGCTAAAAATATTTCTAGAGGTTGGCCTGGAAAATTATTTCTTAATCAGGACTTCACCTTAAAAAACTTAAAAAATCAACTTTCTTCTCAATCTTTTAATATTATTCATTTAGCAACTCACGCGGAATTTCGACCAGGAAAACCAGAACAGTCTTATATTCAATTATGGGATACTCAACTCCATTTAGACGAAATTAAAGAGATTAGTTGGAACGATCCTCCAGCGGAATTATTAGTTTTAAGTGCTTGTAAAACAGCCGTTGGAGATCGAGATGTGGAGTTAGGTTTTGCAGGATTAGCTTTACAAGCGGGGGTTAAATCTGCATTAGCAAGTTTATGGTATGTTAATGATATTGGTACTTTGGCTTTAATGAGTGAATTTTATGAACAGTTAAAAACAGCAGCAACTAAAGCCGAAACAATCAGAAAAACTCAAATTAAAATGATTCAAGGAGATGTATATTTAACGAGGGAAAAATTGAAATTTTCTAGAGGAGAAATCTCTTTGCCTCAGAGTTTACAAACATTGGGAGAAACTGATTTTTCTCATCCTTTCTATTGGTCAGGATTTACTCTTATTAGTAGTCCTTGGTAATTTCAGTTATCGATACCTCTGCAATAAGGAGGCTTGACATAACAAATATGCTTTTTTTATCCCCTTAAAAGGGCAGGGCTGTTTCATTCTCCATAGACACGGGGACGCACCAGACACACCAGACAGGGGGATGGAGGCTTTTAATTTATGATTAAAAGTTGACTTTTCACCATTTTAGTCAGAGCAAAAGGGACGCTTATTGGCTGAAAAATCGGAAAATTTTTGGTAAATTTCACTGTTCCACGACCCCCCTTATCTCCCATTCTCTCGCTCATCGTTAATTTACAATAGACATCTCCAATAATAAAAAATAAAATCAACTATCGTACAGAAATTATCAATTCTTTCCCCCTACTCCTGCATTTCTCACAAATTTTGTGATTCTAGTCGCTGAAAACCTTGTATAGCAAGCATTTAACCCTGCTTAAAAGAGAGGATAAAAAACAACACACTGTTGAAAACCTGATTCTGTATGACTTTGAGTAGATAAGGATTTTGACTTATTAAACTTATTTTGTGAGAAATCCGGGTACTGCCTACTGCCTACTGCCTACTCCCTCTTTTCTGGAGATGTCTAATACTTTGAAACAGCCCTGCCTTAAAAGGCTATCCCTGATAAGGAACTCCTGAAAACCTTGTGGAAAGCAGGGGAGCAGGGGACCCACCCCTCGCCCCTCCCCCCTGACAAGGGTAGGTTTTTTACATTAATCGTATAATGGGAGTCAGACAAGGTAGACAAGGGGGGAAAGTGGACAAGGCAGAAGAAGAAAAAAGAGGCATTAAAACTCATGAAGATCTCATTATCTATCAAAAAGCATTTGATGCGGCTATGACTATCTTTGAATTATCACGCGCAATTCCCTACTGAAGAAAGATACTCTCTGACTGACCAAATTCGTCGTTCCGGAGCGCTCTGTTTGTGCCAACCTTGGTGAGGCGTGGCGAAAAAGAAGGTATCAAGCATCATTTGTAGCTAAATTAAATGAT
>NZ_JAAHHG010000202.1 GCF_010692555.1 Okeania sp. SIO3B5
CAGTATTTATTCGGTTGTAAGTAAGTATGTTTTAGGACATAATACTTTTGTGCTAGAAATGTCAATCTAAAAATATTTTTTTTACCTATTTAAGCTGACCGTATTTTATTGAGCAGGGGAGTAGGGGAGTAAGGGAGTGGAGAAGTAAAAAATAAGAAGAATTAACATTAAACTGAGCTGCTAATTAGCAAAAAAGTTATTCAAGCTATGTTAATTACTTAATAACTTAAGTTGCACCCAAATATAGCGTTACTTTTGGGAATTGGTATTACTTAAAGGATAAATAATTCTTGATAGTTTAAGACAAAGAGAAAGCTGATTTAAAATTAGAGGAAGTTGGTAATTTACGAGGGTTAAATTATCAGTATCGTAAATTTTATTCTAGATTTTTCTGCATATAATTTTCAGGTTATTACTAATACAACCAACTCTGATATTCTGAATTAGCATTTTTCATTTCTTCGTATAACCAAACCATGCGATCGAGAAACCACATTTTACCTAAAATTACCAGAATAACTCCTAATAAAGTCGGCCAGATATTCAACTGAATTAATCCCCAAATACAAAATGGTAAACCTACAAAAGAAATGAAATTAAGAATATTAATTATGAGTTGATGATGTTGGGAAATTTCTATTTTTTGACGGTTTAACCAAACTTTTTCTCCAAAGACTGCTTTTGAGAACCAATTATTTGTTGAAGTTGGTTTAGGGAAAATTCTGGGATTTATCCAAGTCCATATAATGGCAATAACAATGGGAATTAGACACCACCAATTAATCCAAGTTCGACTCCAAATAGAAATAATAATTAAAGGTAATATAGGGAACCGAGTTAAGACACTCCAGGGATTAGCATGACGTGCCCAAACTTCATCTGTCATTTGAAATAAGTTAGCGATTTTTTGTTCAGTTGTCATAATATTTTTTTTGTGTTGAAGGAAGTTATAAGTTTAAATTTTAGCAGCTAATATTAAAGTTAGTAGTATCGTTATCAAAAGTGGTTTTGGTAAGTAACTGATGATTTTGGCAGTTTCTTTTCTGACAGTTTAAAAAATAAATTAAGCAATATTTTGATATGAAATCTCAAAAGTTTTGCTACATATCTTTGGTTGGGAGGTAGGGATGTTGTATGCAAGGTCTGTACGAAGTGCTGAATCTTGAAGGCGACTGCTATACCTAGTTCCCCTTTCTGTTGCGGATGTCGCAATAGTCATTTCATTTTCTCAAGCACCAGAATTTGATGTGTGTGGAGGGAAAATATCTAGTTCCCATCTCTGTTGCGAATATCGCAATAGTCATTTCATTTTCTCAAGCACCAGAATTTGATGTGTGTGGAGGGAAAATATCTAGTTCCCATCTCTGTTGCGGATATCGCAATAGTCATTTCATTTTCTCAAGCACCAAAATTTGATGTGTGTGATGGGGAAAATATCTAGTTCCCATCTCTGTTGCGGATATCGCAATAGTCATTTCATTTTCTCAAGCACCAAAATTTGATGTGTGTGATGGGGAAAATATCTAGTTCCCATCTCTGTTGCGGATATCGCAATAGTCATTTCATTTTCTCAAGCACCAAAATTTGATGTGTGTGAAAATGAGGCGATGATAACTACAACGTCTTAGTTTTTTAATCTACTAACTATTATATGATTTTTACTAAAATGTTATTCTAGCACATTACTGAAATACTGATAAATTTTCCAGCTAAAGGATATAGTGGTTATCTATCAGAATTTTTTGTAGGTTGGGTTGAAGTAAGAAAGTTCTGATGGTTACGGAGAATCAATGTTTGTATTTGTAGATATTATAATGATTGTAAAAATTATTTTATTGAGCTATAACTTATCCTAAAACAAATATGCAAAATCAGATACCAGAACATTTTCAAGAAAAAATACAACGTGCTAAAGACAACAAACTTAAGGAGTTAGACTTAAGTAATAATACTTTTATTTTTAGCAGAGATAATGAAAAATCAACTGAAATTCCTACTGAGATTTGGGAGTTAGAGCAGTTGGAAGTGTTAAATTTAAGAGGTAATCAATTAACAGAAATCCCAGAATCTATCACTAAACTCACAAATTTAACTGAGCTTAATTTCAACGATAATCAATTAACAGAAATCCCGGAATCAACCACTAAACTTACCAAGTTAACTAAACTGAATTTAAGTAATAACCCATTAAAAACTCCACCAATAGAAATTGCTGAAAAAGGGATAGAGGAAATTAGAGAGTATATCCGACAAGAAAAAGAAGAAGGAACAGATTATCTCTATGAAGCAAAATTACTAATTCTTGGAGAAGGTGGAGCAGGTAAAACAACTCTAGCGTAAGCATTCAGCTATTAGCAGTCAGCTCGAGCGCAATAAAAATGAATGGGTGGTGGTGCATAGTAATGGTAGAGAGAGTGTGGGGGGATGGGGAGATGGGGAGATGGGGGGATGGGGAGATTGGGAGATTGGGAGATTGGGAGATTGGGGGATTGGGAGTGTGGGAGAAATTAAAAAATATATATCTTCACCATTACCATGCAGGACTACCAATGAATGAACCAAGTATTTCCTTAACTTCTACTGCATTTTTGAACAAAGAATTGAAGCACAAGAACAAAGAGCTTAAATTGTCCACTAAAGGTAATAAAGCTGATAACGCAGTTCCGACCATAGGAGGCTAGCTGACCGCTGACCGCTGAATGCTTACACTCTAGCTAATAAAATTCAAAACCAACACTATCAATTAAAAGAAGAAGAATCGACTAAAGGAATTAAAGTTAATCAGTGGAATTTTCAGATAACAAATCAACATGAATTTCAGATGAATATTTGGGATTTTGGTGGACAAGAAATTTACCATGCTACTCATCAATTTTTTCTGACCAAACGCTCGTTGTATATTCTTGTAGTTGATACTCGCCAAGAAAATACACGTTTTGATTATTGGTTGAATATAGTAGAATTGTTGAGCGATAATAGTCGATCTGTTAAACCTACCCAAAACTACCATGATCTAGACTTAACTAGACAAAAGTAATTTTGGCGTTAACTTCCTGTTTCATCACAGCCTGAGAATTATATTATGTCCGGTAGCATCGGAGCGTGTATAAAATAACGTCAAAATGGGAGAAAACCTTCTGCCTTCTGCCTTACTTTCTCCAAAGTTTAAGTAGGGCTTGCTTATTAAATCTAAAAGCATTGACATATAAAGACTTTAGCCTTTTAGGGTCTGAAATACCTTGGTTTTCAGCTCTTCACGCTCAAAAAGGAGCGTATTTTAGGTGCATAGTTGGGCAGAAAAATCGTTCTTACAAAACTTAGCTCCTACCTCTTCCCTCATTCCTATTTCTCCTGTCTCCTGTCTCCTGTCTCCTGTCTCCTACCCCAGCAAAAAGACTTTCCATACGCAAACCCTAAGTATTCAACCGAACATGAACTGAAATCACTCCTCCTTACTAAATCAAAATTAATCCACTTTGAACTTCCAATTCCGTAACACCAATAAAAATCGCAATTAAATCCCCATCAACAAAAACTCCAGTACCTCCTTGAGTCTCTACAGAAGAAGGACCCAACACAACTCCATCACCACCAAATGCAATAACCACATCACCTTCAAGATTATCAAAATCAACAATTACTCCATAATCACTACTACCAGCACCGCTATAAAAAGCAACATCACTATTACCCAAAACAAACACATCAGCACCTGCACTACCCGTCAAAAAATCAATCTCATTTTCTCCAGACTGACGACCTGCACCAATAATCACATCATTACCAATACCACCAACAATAGTATCATTACTCAAATCTCCACTGAGGGTATCATTCCCTCCACCACCATCAAGAAAATCATTATCTCTACCTCCAAATATGACATCTTCAGACTTTCCCCCACTCAACTCATCATTACCCAACTCTCCTAAAATGAAATCTAAATCAAAACCACCATCAACTATATCGTTACCCTTACCTCCACGAATAGTATCATTACCTGAGTTTCCCTCCAGACGGTCATTATCTTTATTACCTAAAATACTATCGTTACCATCATTGCCAAAAATACTATCATTACCATCATTTCCGGCAACACTGTCATTCCCTATCCCACCATCAAGGCGATCGCTATCTTCATTGCCATCAATACTATCATTGCCTACATTACCAAAAATACTGTCACTACCCACATTGCCGACCAGACTATCATCACCCCCACCCCCATCTATCTCATCACTACCTTCATTACCCAGGACAGTATCATTGCCCTCACCACCACCTAGAAGATCGTTATCTTGGTTGCCCAAAATACTATCATCTCCTATTTCTCCATTAATGGTATCAGCTCCTTCATTACCAAAAATGGTGTCATTGCCTATCCCCGCAAAAATACTATCACTCCCGGGACTACCAAACAAACTATCTTCACCTGCTTGCCCATCAATTGTATCATTACCACCTAGTCCAAAAACGGTGTCATTGTTAGGAGTGCCTTGAATAAATTCAGGAGTATTATTTCCAATAATGGAACCTGGTGGAAATTGACCATCTGGTATAAAAGGAGGTGGAGTAGGAATATTTACACCATCAATAATACTGGTACTATTAACATCTATTCTGCCATTTTCTAGAGTTACAGTTCCAGTAATTGCGATGGGTTGATTTGGCTGTAAATTTAAAGCTATGGCATTAAATTCATCTAATAAATTAACAAAGTATATTTGACCATTAGAATTTAAAATAAATTGGCGATCGTCAACTACAAAACCAACAGTTCCAAATATAGTTTGTAGTCCGACAATTGGTGGTGGAGGTCTGGTAGAATCATCATTAATCAGAATAGTATTGATTAGATTTAATCGATTATCTTCTAGATTTATAAATCCTGTTACTGTGATTGATTGACCAATTTGTAAGCCTAAGATTGAAGTATTTAGTTCATCTATGAGGTCAACAAAGAAGTTTTGACCATTGTCAGCCGTCAGAATAAAAGTATCATTACCAGTAATAGAAAATATTGTTCCTGCAACTTCTGTTAATGTTAATTCTAATTGAGAGCTGGTAATAATGGTTGTCATAATTTATGATTTTAATTGACATTTGCTGAAGAAGGGAGAAGGAAGAAGGAAAAAGGAAGAAGGAAGAAGGCAGAAGGCAGAAGGCAGAAGGGAATTCTGACTCCTACACTCTGCTTGTTACCGAAGGGAACAAGGGTATAAAAACCCATCGTCACTCGCAGTGTCTACAAGCTTGTTGGGGTATAATACCAATTTGAAAAAAGAATGTTACGAATAATAAGTACAATAAAAAGATTTTGCAGGAAATGTCCCTTTGACAAAAAAGAGAATTTACGAACTGAAAACTGGTATTAAATCTATTCCCATACGGCTCCTGAATTGTAGGATTGCTGAATTCTAAGAAATACCCTAGTTATTTGTAGCAAACATTTATCAAATTGGTATAAAACCCACATTCCGCACTTCAATTTGTAACATGAAAGTTAGTATAAAATCCGTAGCTTGTTTAAGTATTTAGGGTTTGCTCAAAAAGTCTTATGGGCGAGGGTTAGGAGTTAGGAGTCAGGAGAAATGGGAATTATAGAGGAGATAGTAGGAATAATCGTCCCTTAATTTTTCTGCCCAACTCTTGACCAAAATCCGCTCATTTTTGAACCAGAGCCACCTAAAACCTTGCACTTTTTGATACTTAAAAAGGCTAAAACCTTTATATGTAAATACTTTTAGATTTAATCAGCAAGCCCTATTTAGGGTTTGCGCTCAAAAGTCTTTTAGTAGGGGTAGGAGACAGGAGACAGGAGACAGGAGACAGGAGAAATTGGAATGAGCGAGGAGGCAGGAGTAAGAATTGTAAGAATGATTTTTCTGCTCAAGTCTTGCCTAAAATACTAACATTTTGAGCATAAAGAGCTGAAAAATTTTCACTTTTTAAAGGCCCCAAAAAGGCTAAAGCCTTTATATGTCAATGCTTTTAGATTTAATCAGCAAGCCCTATTTATACTATATAAATTATCCTCATTTACCTTGATCAGGAGTCAAATCCTCAGTGAAATATTAAGCATAAATACTTACTAAATTATTGACTCCTATTGACCACTATAATTTTCTTCTTACTTCTTACTTCTTACTTCTTACTTTTGACTTTTGACTTCTTACTTTTGACTTATATTTCTATGCTACGTTTTGTCGTGTGGAATGTAGGATAAAACCCCATCCAATTCTTCCTTCTGCCTTCTGCCCTCTGCCTTCTGCCTTCGTTCATTCTGATTCCACTGAGAGGGGAAAAGTATCAGGTTTCACGAGAATTTTAGCAATCTTACGATTACGAATTACTTCTACTGCTAAATCTTTTCCAACTAAACTTTGTTCTACCTGTTGCTGAACTTCTACTGGACTTTTAACTGCCACTCCACCTACTTTTTGAATTACATCTCCTTGACGCAAACCAGCTTTAGCTGCCGGAGAATCTTCTATAATTCGCATAATCACAACACCCTGATTTTGCTGAATATTCGTGTCTAGTCGTTTATTAATTTCATCTCTAACTTCCGGCGTTAAATCGACCATTGAAATACCTAAAAATGGATGCTCTACTTTCCCATTATCAAATAACTCATCCGCAATTCTTTTTGCAGTTTCTATGGGAATAGCAAATCCTAATCCTTGAGCATCAGCTCTAATAGCTGTATTAATGCCAATTACTTGACCACGACTATTCAAAAGTGGTCCACCAGAGTTGCCAGGATTAATTGCGGCATCTGTTTGAATAAAACGGACTCGTTTGTCTGGAATACCTACTTGAGAACTGCTACGACCAATAGCACTGATAATTCCTACCGTTACAGTATTGTCTAAACCGAGAGGATTGCCAATAGCGATCGCCCATTGTCCCGGAATTAATTTTTCTGATTCGCCAATGGACACTTCTGGTAAACCTGTGGCCTCAATTTCAATTACAGCCACATCTGTGAGTGAGTCTACACCTTTAACCTGGCCTTCAAAAACTCGACCATCTTTCAATGTCACCTTAACTGTATCAGCTCCACTAACTACATGAGCATTTGTAATTAAGCGACCATTAGAATTAATAATTACCCCAGAACCAGTACCACGTTTAACGCGCTCTTCTGGAATAGGTAAATTTTCTCCAAAGAAACGTTTAAATAAGGGATTTTGAAAAGCTTCTGGAACTTGAGTTGTTAACTTTTTAGCTGCATCTATACGGACTACTGCTGGACCTACTTTTTCTACTGCTTGAGCAATAAAGTTATAGTTAGTCGGTTCAAGTACAGCATTTTCAGAATTGAAATGTGATGGATAATCTGTCGGTTGCTGCTTGACTACAGGTATTACATTAGAGTCTATGGTCAAACCTTTGGCTTGGATATAACGATGACCTAACCATCCTGTGCCACCACCAATAGATAATAGAGAGAAATATAAGGTTAATTGTTTGAAGGATAAAGTCATTTTTTTCCTGCTAGATAATTCTTGAGATATAGATATTTAAGAGAAAAGAGGGGTAGAATTGCTTTCTTTCAGGCTAGCAAAAGTAATTCGATTGTTGATATAATTTAAGGACTTTAAAAGTATTTGTTAAAATTAGTGGATTTTATGTAGCAATTCCCAAAAAGCGTTAGGCACAAAATTCGTTTGTTTTAGGGAACAGGGAACAGGGAATAGAATAGAGATTAAAGATAGGTGTACCTCACTAGCTTGTGGCCTTAATCTTTAGTAATAAGTGACATCTCCCACACTATAGCGTCAGCTTAGTGTGGGCTTCTCGTTTCGCAGCCCCGGTATTCCGTCAGGCAAGCGTGTGCTTTAAGGACGGAATGTCCTACTGCCCTATTTTTGATATTTATCGCTGCATTTCCTAGGTCATGCTGCGCAAACAAGTCGTGGTCAATCACAACACCACAATGTGGGCAAGAATGGGTTCGTATGTTTAATTCTTTATCGACTTTTTCTCCACAATTTGAGCAATATTGGCTAGTATTTTTGGGGTTCACTGCTATAGTTTTCTGTCCAGCATTTCCGGCTTTGACAGTCAAAATAGATAGGAATTTGCCCCATCCAGCATCATTAATTGATTTACTCAAACGGGTCTTTGCTAGCCCTTTGATATTTAAGTTTGCCTCCGGCACGCCGCTCCGCGTCTACATGGGCGATAACCTCAGCTTTTGATAACAATTCATTGGCTGTTTTGAAATGAAAGTCTTTACGTTTATCAGCGACCTTTTTATGTTGTTTGGCTACAGTTTTAACAGCTTTTAACCACCTTTTACTGCCTTTTTTCTTTCGAGACAAACGTTTCTGTAGAGTCTTTAATCGCTGCTGATATTTTCGATAGTATTGAGGTATGGGGATAGATTCTCCTTCACTTGTTACTAAGAACTCCTTCAGTCCCATATCAATTCCCAGAGTGTTTTTTAGTGTAGGTTCAACTTTAGTTGTTAAAGCTGGAACTGATTTGTTTTCTAAGGATAAAGTAATATAATAACCATCTGCTTTACGACTAATAGTCACAGTTTTAATTTGAAAACCATCAGGTAACGGTCGATGTTGAATCAACTTTATATTGCCTATTTTGGGCAAATTAATTTGATTTCCTTCAATACAGTTTTGTTTGATTTGAGGATAAGTAAAACTGCGATAACGTCCAATTCCATTAAATCTTGGTTTTCCTAATCTAGTTCCATTTTTGTCTGCCTTAAACCATCTATCAAAGGCAAGTTTTACCCGTTTTATGCAATCCTGTAACACCTGAGAGTGAATTAACTTGTAGGAAGGAAATTTGTCTTTGGTATTGACTAAATCTTTTTTTTGAGAGTAATAATTTGGATCATCTAAGAGTTGAGGAATTGGCATCACCAAGGGGCAGGCGTTAACTGGACAACGGTTTTCTTCCCACCATGAGAATCTTTCACTTAAGCGATAGTTGTACTGCCGACACAACAATTCCAACCACGTTTCTATTGTGGCTATTTGATATGAGTTGGGTCTTAGTTTATATTGGTAGGCAGTGCCCATGGTGGAAAGTTTCCGGGGTTATAGGCAACATCATAATACAAGTTTTTCAACCAGGACGAAAGCTTCTGGTAGGATAGCATGCAAATTAAATGGGCATCGAACCCATTCAATTTGCTGCCGATTCATCTCACACCAAATCTGCATATTATGGTGTGAGGCTTCTCGGCGATTCAGCTAATATCTACTAATATCATTGTATTTCTACATAATCAGGCAAACATTTTCTGGGAAGAAGCAAAATAATAAATTAATTTTTATTTTTTTACGATAAACGGTGGGATATCTCCCATAAAAATAAAATTATATCAAGTTCGGTATATCAAAAGAGATTTAGAATTGTTAACTGTGTCTCTATTTTATCCTTGGCTATACAAGTAAACTGGATTTGTGATTAGAGCGATCGCTTCATCCGGTCATTTCAGTTATCAGTTATTAATTAGTAAGTACGTAAGCATTCAGCTATTAGCAGTCAGCTCTCAGCAATAAAAACCTCAATCTTAAAGAATAGATTTCAACAAATATAGACTTGAAAACTGGCTTTTGTAGTAATATTTAATTCTGAATCATAAATCTTTTATTTAAAAGTCAAGGCAATAGCTGATAGCTGATAGCTGATAGCTGACTGCTGAATGCTTAAATCAGTACCTCTGCAATAAGGAGGCTTGAAATCTGAAATATTCTCTTTTTTTATCCCCTTAAAAGGCTATCCATTTTTATGTTAAGAAATATGTTTATAAAACAAAGCTTAAAAGGGGAGGCTTTGAACCAAAATTTTTCGGTAAAAATGCTGAAAATTATTTTGACCTATAGATTTTAACAATAACTAAAATTTATTTAAACTTAAGATGTATTTAGATTTTATATTCTTTGTTAAGGGTTAAGCCTTCCTTTTTACAAATAATTTATATACAGGGTTTCTCAAGTTATTACAGTTGTTTTTTTCTTTTCTATTCCCTATTGCCCAAATTACTACTCTGTGCGGAGGTTGCATACAACTCTCTACTCCCGCGCAACAAACGAATTTTGTACCTTACGTTTCTTGGGAATTTATATAGTTTAGATACTCAACAGTTTCGCAACAACTATATTAAATTAAATGAGACTTAATATTAAGAGCATTTCAGCAAACCCTACAATAGACATCTCCAGAAAAGAGGGAATAGGGAATAGGGAACAGGGAAGAATCATTGATAATTTACGGATAATAATTGATTTTATTTTTGATTTTTGGAGATGCCTAATAATCAAGATAACAAAGAAGGAAAATCAAATAATAAATCAAGAAAAATAATTATAAATAGGTAGAAAATAAAATTAAAAAAGCTACTTTTAGATACACAGCAAATTGCAAGTGTATGAGGTAAAAATATGAAAGAAGGAGTGTTTATAGTGGGGGAATTTTTCCCGCGACGGGTGCACCTCACCCTTGATAAAATAAGCTGTAATTTTTCAACTTTCTTTTAGTAGCCTTCTTTGAGATAAATTGGTATTATACAAAAAAAACTACGTAAGCATTCAGCGGTCAGCTATGAGTTATTAAGTCACTATCACACTAGAGGAAGAATTACTCTCCAAAGAAAATTTAAACTTATGAATAAAAAGGCTATGAGCTAACTTTAGTAAGTCCTGTACCTTTAAAAGCTGTTTGCGCAGCATTCCGCAGGAAATTCTGTTTACTCTGTAGGAAATGCTAATAGCTGAATGCTTACAAAACTACAGATACAAAATAGAATCTAGTCTCCGATGATACCTACTGAAATTAATAAGAACAAGAAACAACCATTAGCACAAACAAAACCACAAAATAAAATCCTAAATAAGCTCCTTTCTCTTGAGATAATTGCTCCAATAATTTTAGGAATTATAGTACTGCTAACCTGGGAAATTTCCGTAAGAGTAATGAATATTCCTCCCTATTTATTACCAAGCCCAATATTAGTATTTCAGACAATGATTCAGGAATGGAATCAATTATTTGCTTCTCTGTTAATTACCATCAAAATTACAGTTGTTGCCTTAGTAGTAGCAGTAGTTTCAGGGGTGTTAATTTCCATGTTATTTGCTCAGAATAAATTAATTGAAAGAAGTTTATTTCCCTATGCAGTAATTTTACAGACTACTCCTATTGTTGCTATTGCTCCTCTAATTATTATCTGGTTCAAAAATAATACTTTTGCGGCTTTAATTTTCTGTGCTTGGATTGTCGCATTTTTCCCAATTATTTCTAATACTACCTTGGGATTAAATAGTGTTGATAAAAACTTGAGCGATATGTTTAAGTTATATGGAGCATCTCGTTGGCAAACTCTAATTTATTTGAGATTTCCTAGTGCTTTACCTTATTTTTTAGGTGGGTTAAAAATTAGTGGCGGTTTAGCATTAATTGGTGCTGTAGTAGCAGAATTTGTTGCAGGTACAGGAGGTACTCGTTCTGGTATTGCTTATCAAATTTTAATCTCTAGTTACAACTTAGAAATTCCCAGAATGTTTGCTGCTTTATTTTTAACTACAGGTTTAGGAATATTTATCTTTGTTTTGTTTGCAGTTTTATCAGATTTTCTCTTAAAAGATTGGCATGAAAGTTCTGTGCAAAAAGATAGTTGAAGTTAAAGTTGAGAGATTCAATACAAATTTCAAAAAATCATCCATAGTGTTATGGAGTAGGCAAGCAAAATTATTTGTTTGATGGTCATTTATAGCGGTTTTCACAAAGGTAGACTGCATAACTTCTGCCCTCTTATACCAATTTGAAAAAAGAATGCTACAAAAAGGTAGACTTTGCTCGAATATGCTTAAAAATAGCTATTCCAGTTCATTTTAGATAGTTATTTATATTTTTTTCCCCTTTTTTTCAATATTTATTCCTTCTTTCTTACTTCTACCATTTGTAACAAACATTTATCAAATTGGTATTACCTCTGTCTTCTTGTCTTTAAGTTAAAATCTCTGTATTCTATGTTAATGAAAACTGCTATAAGTTATATCATGTCCGGTTGAACAGTTATAAATAAACTACTCTGAATTCTGAATTCTGAATTCTGAATTCAGAAGGGAAGAAAGAAGAAAAGAAGGAGAAATTTTTTTTATCACTAATTATCCGGACATGATATTAGCCTCTTGAAATGAAGAACTACGTTATCAGTAACTCAGGCTAAAGCCAGAGATTTGAAATACTGAAGTTTGTTTTTTTCATCCTCTTAAAAGGGGACGCTTTAGACCTTATTTTTTTGCAAAAAAAATCTATTTTGTACTTAAGTGGCACTTTAATTATTAATTAATTAATTAATACTGATTAAATAAATTTTTTGATAATTATTAGCCAATTATTGTTAATTATTCTTATTTTTACTACTCCCTCACTCCCCTACTCCCCTACTTCCCTACTCCCCTACTTCCCTACTCCCCTACTCCCCCACTCTTTCACTCCCCCACTTAAGAATCGGAAATATCTAATTTGGTTTATGAATTATTTGCTCAACTAATCTGCGCTTCACATTAAAGTCAATTCCAATCAACCTCACATAATCATTTTGATGTTCAGCTAAACAATTTTCTACAGCATTCATCACTTCTTTTTCTCCCTCATTCTCAATTTTTCCACAACTTTTCCATGAACCAGTTTTATATCTACGTTTATCTGCATATTCCATTCCAATTTTCAAACCATCTTGGAGAATTTGTTGCACTTTTTCTCTAACTTCTGAACTGAGATTATTATTTTTAACTTTATGATTAACCCTATTTTCTATTAACTGATTAGATGTAGTTGCTTCTGGAGATAAATAATTAGAATTTGGCGCAACTTTTTCCGAGCGCTCTACCTGAGTACCACCGAATAATCGAGATTGATTATATTCTTCAACTAATCGTAATTCTCGAATGCGTTGTTGTTCACCAACCATTATTTTTCCATATTCTAGAAGATGGGAGAGATTAAAATTAGGTTTGGGAAAATCTGGAATTTTTTCTACAGAATTAACTACCCGCTTGGAAATATTTTCTATTCCTACTTGATGAATAAAATCACGAATCTGTTCATCATATATTCGACTGCGTAAAGCACTGAAAAAATCTATAGCTTGGTCAGAAAATTCATCTACTAAATTCTCAATATCCCCAGCAGAAAGTTCATCAGTTTTAAAAATACCACCTACTATACCAATCCTATCTTCTCGGTTTGGTTCCCAATAAAATTTCTCCATTCGACCATCTCTAATTAATGGTGCATAGAGAGTAGAAAAGTCATTTCCAGTCACAATAATTGGTATTCGATGTAGAGGAGTTTCATCATAACTACCAGGCAATTGTACATTAGTAGGATTATCAGCAATATTCATCAAAGTAGCATTTACCAATTGAGTATTTACCGTATATTGAGTACCCCCATCAAATCTACCAGCACCTGCATCTAAGTCATTAATAAATAAGGCACACATTCGACCTTGAACTTTAATTTTTTCTGATGCTTCTCGATAACGTAAACGTAATAAACGTGCTGGGTCTCCTGCATCTTTACTTTCTAATTCTCCACCAGATATTGTGACAGGTTCTATTCCCATTTTTTCAAATACTAATTGGCATTGAAAAGTTTTTCCTTCTCCTTTTCGCCCGTGTATTCCTAATATTAAAGGTACTCTTACTCTAGGTAAGTCTAAGAAATTTTTGGTAATATGAATTGCTAGTTTATCTATGAATCTAGGTGATATGTAATATGGCATTTCAGTTATTAGTTATTAGTTATGAGTAACTCAGCTTGAAAGGGTAGGTTTCAAACCTTATTTATTAGTCACCATATCATTTTTCTGGCAATATTTATCAAGTTAATTTTTGTTCGGGTTTAAGATTACTCTTGGGAATTGAATTTCTTTCCTTTCAGCTTTAAGAGGAATTTGAAATTTTCCGTGGATTTAGGTTTTTTATCTAATACAGGAGATTCTACTATATGTATTCAGTGGCGAAATGCTGTTTTGGCGTTGAATAAAAAGTCATGTGTAGGGGCGAGTTACCAGGGCCAACGCATCTAAATTTTTTGACAAATGACCAAGAGGTACATTCCGAGAATGGAGACTGTGAGAAATCTTAGCTCACGCTCCACAAACGCTATTTTCGAGGGGACGCGATCGCGTCCGACCTTGATCGATAACTGATACGGGAGTATTTATAACCCACACTTCGTACAACAAGCATACTACAAGACTATTTTTAACGAAGAAGATGGATTACAGCCTCGATTATTGATAATAATTATTAATAGTCTGTGTACTATGTATTTTATTTATAAACCTCATAGTTATTATCAGGCAAAGCTTTCAATGGCTAGTCTGAGATACTACACTTTGACCTGTGGAATGTAGGTTATAGTTAATCTGGCTATCTACAATCACTTTAATTTATGAAATCACAAACAAATATTGTTTTGCTTTTATTCGAGATACTACAGTCTGCAATCATTTTTTATTATATTATTTGACTTTTATTCGAGATATTACAGTCTGCAATCATGCTTAAGTAATGGATACTCACACCATCAAAGCAGAGAAAATCATCATCCTGTGAAGTACTCAGATAAAGAAGTAACGATCACCAAATTTTTCACCCCATCAACAGTATCGATATTATTCATGATTATTCATGTAGAAGCGATGTAGCTACCGCACTTGCTCCGCCAACGCTATATTAACAAACCAAAGAAAAACATCATCTTGTGAAGCTCAAAAAAAAGGCAAGGTATTTCCTCTTGCATCCCCAAAAAAATCGTGATAGTATGTAATCATTAGGAGTTATTCGCCCATACGCATGACTTTTTATTCAACACTTGAAAAACTTATATTTTGCCTTGATACTTAATCTAAAAATCATTACCACTCAGTAACGCCGGAAATTCTGACTCCTTTTTTATACTAGATTTTGAAGTGCGGAATGTAGTGGACTGTTTCACCAACTGTGCATTAGCTTTTAACTTGAAAATTCTTACTTTTGAATGGATGACTTTTGAATTGAATCTAATGCAACATTTAAGATGAAACAGTCCAGTAGTGGATTGTTTCACCTAAAATAGTGCAGAGCGCTTTTTTCGTCACCCCATCCCCCCATCACCCCATCCCCCCATCACCCCATTTTCTAATGCAACATTTAAGATGAAACAGTCCAGTAGGTTGTAGTAATGCCTAAAAAGTGCGAGGAACAAAATTATATGTTTTAGGGAACACGGAATAGGGAATAGGGAACAGAAATTTCAATTCAACTGTATTTCACTATTTTAAAAAATGCTGTAATCTAACATTTGTTGGAGATAGAGAAAAGAGAAGATTCAAAAATCATAAAATATATCTTAGTAGTAGATATGCAAATAATTTTCTCTATCTACTTAACTAGCTATTAACTAACAGTTTTCAGCTTTGATTGAAATACTCAACTTGTAGAAACTGGATAATTTAAGAGCCTTTGAAATACCCATAAAAATTGCATTTCTCTCGGTTTCAGCTATTGAACGCTCACTGTTTGCCCAGGATATTAGGAAGTTATGACTACTGAATTGATGTTTGCGGAGCATTCCGTCAAGAAATGCTTTTTAATTAGGGTTTGCTGAAAAAGTCTTTTAGCAGGGGGAGGAGTCAGGAGTCAGGAGGACTTAGTCAGGAGAAATGGGAATTTAGACAAGGTAGGAGTAAGAATTGTTCCTTGATTTTTCTGCCATAGTCAGCCCAAAATACTAGCTTTTTGAGCGTTTTCAACTGAAACAGGCGCACTTTTTTCGTTCATCAAAAAGCTCAAACCTTTATGTATCAATACTTTGATATTTGATTGGTAAGCCCTAATTAGGGTTTGCGTATGGAAAGTATGAGTGGTAGGGGTAGGAGACAGGAGACAGGAGACAGGAGACAGGAGAAATGGAAATTATAGAGGAGGTAGTCGTAAAAATTGTCCCTTGATTTTTCTGCCATAATCATCCCAAAATACTAGCTTTTTGAGCTTGAGCGACCGAAAAGCTTGCACTTTTTAAAGGCAAAAAAAGGCTGAAACCAATATCAGTCAATGCTTTGATATTTAATCAGCAAGCCCTAATTATGCCTATTTAAACACATATTCAAGCCAAATTAATTGTATAGCATTACGCAAATAAGCCGCAGACATTCCTCTATTCCCTACTCCCTACTCCCTACTCCCTACTCCCTACTCCCTACTCCCTACTCCCTACTCCCTACTCCCTACTCCCTACTCCCTACTCCCTACTCCCTACTCCCTACTCCCTACTCCCTACTCCCTACT
>NZ_JAAHHG010000203.1:0-6710 GCF_010692555.1 Okeania sp. SIO3B5
TACTAAAATACAAATTTATATACTACTTTTAATGATACGCTCTTGAAGTGCGGAATGTGAGTTAGAAGGGATAAAGTTTTTTATCACTAATTATCCGGACATAATATCAAAAGTTATTTTTGTAACAGGGATTTGAGCAAGGCTCCAAAAATATTTCGCCTTAAAAGGTGGGGTTTTAGACCCAAATTATTTTGATAAATAAAAGTTTCAGAGGTGGCAGGCAGAACTTCATATTTGATGGATAGTGTCTAATTTTGCAGTAAAAAATTCAAATAAAAAAATGGATATTATTTCAATACTTAAACAAGATTATCAAAAATTTCCGGCCGATCAAACTTACAGTATTTACGCAGAAAATGTTTACTTTGAAGACCCATTAAATAAATTTAGAGGAATTGACCGTTATCAAAAAATGATCGGTTTTATGAAGAATTGGTTTAATGATATTCAGCTTGACTTACACGATATTAGTCATTCAGGAGATTTAATTAAAACCCGTTGGACACTTAGTTGGACAGCTCCTGTGCCTTGGAAACCTCGAATGGCAATACCAGGATGGAGTGAATTGAAACTCAATTCAGATGGATTGATTAACAGTCATATTGACTATTGGGATATTTCTCGACTGGATGTTTTAAAACAGGTTTTTCAAGTGAAGTAGCTAAATAATTCTCAGCTTAATTTTTTGATATATATATTGACAAAAAAGCACAAATTTGATATATGAAACCTCCCTAGATCCTGGAAAAGTCAAAAAACCGCTAAAGTTAAGATGTGTAAAAATTATGTAAAAATTTTTCAGAAAAGGTTAAATATTGATGCGCGTAATATTAATGACGGGAAAAGGCGGCGTTGGCAAAACATCAGTGGCTGCCTCAACGGGACTACGTTGTGCAGAGTTAGGCCATAAAACTCTGGTTCTCAGTACTGATCCAGCTCATTCCCTGGCAGATAGCTTTGATATGGAAATGAGCCACGAACCTCGGAAAGTTAGGGAAAATCTTTGGGGTGCTGAGTTGGATGCTTTAATGGAATTGGAGGGAAATTGGGGGGCGGTAAAACGTTATATTACTCAGGTTTTGCAGGCGCGGGGTTTGGATGGTGTGCAAGCTGAGGAGTTGGCAATTTTGCCAGGAATGGATGAAATTTTTGGTCTGGTGAGGATGAAGCGTCACTATGACGAGGGGGAGTATGATGTTTTAATTATTGATTCTGCTCCGACTGGTACTGCTTTGCGACTTTTGAGTTTGCCGGAAGTGGGGGGTTGGTATATGAGGAAGTTTTATAAGCCTTTGCAGGGAATGTCGGTGGCATTAAGACCTCTTTTTGAGCCTATTTTTAAACCTATTACTGGTTTTTCTTTGCCAGATAAGGAAGTTATGGATGCTCCTTATGAGTTTTATGAGCAAATTGAGGCTTTGGAAAAGGTTTTAACTGATAATACTAAGACTTCTGTGCGGTTAATTACTAATCCTGAAAAGATGGTAATTAAGGAGTCTTTACGGGCTCATGCTTATTTAAGTTTGTACAATGTTTCTACAGATTTAGTAGTAGCTAATCGGATTATTCCTGATTCTGTGACTGACCCTTTCTTTAAAAAGTGGAAGGAAAATCAACAGCAATATCGGCAAGAAATTCACGATAATTTTAGACCTTTACCTGTGAAGGAGGTACCTCTTTATTCTGAGGAAATGTGTGGTTTGGCTGCTTTGGAAAGGTTGAAAGAAACTCTTTATGGAAATGAGGACCCTAGTCAGGTTTACTATAAGGAAAATACTGTGAAGGTGGTGCAAGAAAAGGGGAATTATAATTTGGAATTATATTTACCTGGAATTCCTAAAGAGAAAATTCAATTGAATAAAACTGGGGATGAATTGAATATTAGAATTGGTAATCATCGTCGGAATTTGGTTTTGCCTCAAGCTTTAGCAGCGTTGCAACCTGCGGGGGCAAAAATGGAGGATGATTATTTAAAGATTAGGTTTGCTGAAGTGGCAAAAGTTTAGGACAGTTATTTTTTTGTGGGAGCAGGTTTTAAACCTATCTCCTACAATATATAGCAATGTGCGCTGGCATATTTAGGGTTTGCACTCAAAAGTCTTATGGGTGAGGGTAGGAGACAACCCACCCCTCGCCCCTCCCCCTCCCAGGAGCAGGGTCTATTTATTGTCACGAGAGAAAAAAGAAGTAGGGGAGTGGGGGAGTAGGGGAGTAAGATCAATTTATCGTCAAGAGAGAAAAATTGTATCCTTTGAAATTTTGAAATTTTGTACATCTTGCTAGAGTGAGTTAACCAAAAATATACAGTTGTAAATATTCTAGGCGCGACAATGAATTAGCCCTGCCTCCGGTGGAGGGGAAGACAGGAGACAGGAGTTAGGGGTACTTAGAGGAGGTAGGAGCTAAGTTTTGTAAGAGTGATTTTTCTGTCATAATCATCCCAAAATACTAGCTTTTTGCAGCTCTTTAGACCGAAAACAGGCGCACTTTTTAAAGGCCAAAAAATGCTACAACCAATATCAGTCAATGCTTTGAGATTTAATCAGCAAGCCCTATTTACAAATTACAAGAACTGTCCAATAGCTAAAAGCCTTATAGAGCCCCTAACCGTATCTTTTAGCTCTCTCCACCAAATGAGGGAGTAGGGAGTAGGGGCGAATCGCGATTCGCCCGTACAGGAGTAGGGAACCCACCCCTCGCCCCTCCCCCGACCGTGGAGGGGAAGAATTGATGACACGCTCTACAATAATTGATTTGATTTTTGATGATTGGAAATGTCTTTCTCCGAAAAGATATATGCTTAAGTTAAGTAATAGGAGCGTACGCCTAAATTTTTAGAGATGCCACTCAGGGGTTCTATATTATCGGTTTTTTATTTCCCCAGATGAGCTGTTGCCTGTTGCCAGATGAGCTGCGCACAGCGCTATAAAATTAAAAGTAACCATAGTTTATTTGTTTTTAGCGACATTTTATATCATGTCCGGTTGAATAGTTATCATTAGACATCTCCAGAAAAGAGGGAATAGGGAATAGGGAACCCACCCCTCGCCCCTCCCCCTCCCAACCCACCCCTAGCCCCTCCCAGGAGGGGAGGGGAATAATTGATAATTTCTGTACGATAATTGATTTGATTTTTGATTTTTGGAGATGCCTATTAAGAATAAATGGAATAAATATCTCAAACCCCTGAAATTGCTTCCTTCCACTCTGTTCTAGCCACAATGACTTTATTGTTAGTGTTTATCCGGACATGATATTATTTGAAAATCAATACTTCTTGCGAACACTGCAATTTTAGCTGCGTGTGGGACTTGAATGCTAGCTTAAATCTAGGTATGGCGGGCAGTGAGAGCTACGCTCCGCGTTCCGCAAACGTCCATGTCAGCTTGTGGACTGGATAATGCCGACATTGCCAGGTAGAAGCAAGAATAGAATCGCATTATTCTAGGCATAACATTTTTCCTTTTAAGGAGATAATAAATTGCATATATTTACTAAATTATCAACTGCTATATATCCTCATCACAAACTACCTAGTAAATTAATAGGAGTAGGAGGTATATTTTTATGGGCGATCGCATTAACGAGTTGCACTACTCAACGCCACAGTCTAACCCTTTCTACTGGTGCTAATGGAGGTGCTTATGAAAACATAGGCAGGCAAATAGTAATTTCAGCTCGTGAAGTAGGGAAAATAACCGTCCATGATAATTATGATTCCTACGGTTCGCAACAAAACCTCAAACGTCTACTCAATGGAGAAACAGACCTTGCCCTAGTTCAAGTAGATGTCGCCAGTGAAGCAATGAAAATGGGCAAAGTCCAAACAATAGCTGTTCTTGCCCATGAATATTTACATCTAATTACACAATCTGACTCAGAGATCGAGACTTTTACCGACCTTGACGGAAAACGAGTTATTTTTGGTACTCCCGAAAGCGGTATTTACTTCACTGCTAGACGATTATTTAGTGCCACAAATCTAAACATTATTGAAGCGAATATTGATATCAGAGAAGGATTTGATAAACTGAAACAGAAAGAAATAGATGCTTTTATCTATGTTGGCCCGGTGGGAAGCAGTAAAAAAGTTCAAGCAGAGTTAGCAACACCTCCCTTGCTCAGGTTAGTTCCGATATCAACTGCCTTTATTAACTACTTAACTATTCAATTTCCAGAATCATATCAAAGTGCAACCATGCCGAAAGGTAGTTATATTCCTCTACCACCAATACCTCAGGAAGATTTACCTACTATTTCTACTGCTGCTGCTTTAGTAACTCGTCCTGATGTCAGTAAAGAAAAAATTGCTCTTTTAACTTGGTCAATTATTTCATCTTCTCGACAATATTCATTATTTTACCCAGAACTTGCTGACGGAAATGCTCGCTCTTTATTACAGAGTGGATTGGTATATCTTCATCCTGGTTCTCAGCAAGCATTTGAGCAAGGCGACCCCAGACAAGTTTGGATGCGCTATTTAGAGGAAAACCAAGATTTACAGGCAGGTATGATTATTGTTATATCTACAGGTATTCTGGGATTTTTGTTGCGAATGTGGCGTCATAAACAGTGTCTCAATATGATTAAAAATAGCCGTTTAGCTCTCAGTAACATTAGTTTAAATTTAGAAGAAAATCCAATTCAAGCTCTTAAAGAAGTAGAAGAATTAAGGCAGCAACATAGGTCAATGTTGATTGAGGGAGACTTACCTAAAGAAGCTTTTGAAAAGTTAGAAGAAATGACAAAGGTGCTTGTAGAAGAATGCCGAATTTTGCAAGAAAAACAAAATCAGAAAGATATTCAAAATACCATAGCATTAATTGATGAATGGCAATCTATGTCGGAAGTATGTCCAGAAGAAGTTAAGGATAAGCTGGAAAATTTAGAAAATAAGTATCGAGAAATGTTATTATCACGTCAAATTGACATTCAGACTTTCATTCATTTGACTCAACTTATTAGTCATTATGTGAATTTAAACAATAATAATAGTGGTAATGGTAATGGTAATAATACGACTCATCATAATGTTCCTGCATCCTTAAATTCATAATTTTAATTTTTCAGGTAAAAAATACAGAGAAAAGTGTCAGCTTTTAGCTCCGAATTGCCCAAAATGCTCAAAATGTGAGCAGACAAGGGCAGAAAAATTAAGCGATAATTCTTTCGACTGCCTTCTCTGTAATACCAATTTGAAAAAAGAATGTTACTAATAATAAGTGCAATAAAAAGATTTTGCAGGGAATGTCCCTTTGACAAAAAATAGAATTTACGACCTGAAAATTGGTATTAAATCTATTAATTCTGACTCCTGAATTCTGGATTCTGAATTCTAAAAAATACCCTAGCTATTTGTAGCAAACATTTATCAAATTGGTATAATTCCTATTCATTCTGGCTCCTGACTTCTGATTCCTATCTTCACTCATAAGACTTTTTCAGCAAACTCTAATTAGGGCTTGCTGATTAAATATCAAAGCATTTACTGATATTGGTATTGGCCTTTTTAGGGTAGAAAAAAGTGCGCCTGTTTTAGTTTAAAACGCTTAAAAAGTTAGTATTTTAGGCGCATAGTTGGGCAGGACAATCTTGGGAAAATTCTTACTTCTACCCCCTCGCTCATTCCGATTTATCCTGTCTCCTGTCTCCTACCCCTACTAAAAGACTTTTTCAGCAAGCCCTAATTATCCATTATCCATTATCCATTATCCATTAATGAACTTCCTTCTTCAACGATCTTTGAGCTTTTCTACATAACCCCACAAACTATAATCACGAGCTAACCAACCATGAAAAAAAGCCATTTGACTCGCATCTTCCTGCACTCTTTTATAACGATAAATAATTCTTTCATTAATCATTTGAAGAGCTGTATTTCGATTATTACCTTCTGCTAATGCTGACTTAGTAACAGCATCAAATATACCTGTTTGTGGTAATCCTAAAGCTTGCTGAAGAAAAGTTACTGAGTTATTAATGCCAAAATTAACTGCAGTATCAAACATAACTACAGCTAGAGCAGGATGCATTGTAGCTGACTTACTATTATCCCAATAACCTTGATAAATTTCCATTAGTTCAGTATCAGACATTTGCGTAACATCTAAAGTTGGTAAACCACGTCTTCGTCTATAAGCATTATATTCAGTTTGCAAAATTCCTTTATAAGTTCGACCACCTTTATCTGCTGGATGATTACTAAATCCACCTTCAAAATATAGAGTAAAAGCTAGAGCTGTTTCAAATAATTTTTCTTCGTATTTTTGTTCTGTTTGTGCTTGAACAGGAATTTTATGACCGATAAAAACAGGGATTCCCACTGTCAAAATTAATGCAGTAATTACTAGAATTATTTGAGGTTTAAATTTAATTTTTGGTGGAAGTTGATGTGATTTTTTTTCAATCATTGAAAGATTCCTTCTTTAATATTAAATGCCAAAATTAAGACTAGATTTATTATCAGCTTTAGGGCTGAAAGTTGAGGGAAATAGTAAAAGAGCAAATTGATATGAAATACAAGTAATTATGCTATTTATGACTTTCCCTATCTCCCCATATCTCTATCTCTTGATAAATTATTTTGAGAAAACATTAACCTATTTCATCTTAGTTATAGTACTACGCATTAAGATTAGGACAGCTAAGAAACTTCAAAACATTACAGTTAAAAGTTTTGATTATAGCTAATAGCTGATAGCTGTTTGCGG
>NZ_JAAHHG010000203.1:6810-16227 GCF_010692555.1 Okeania sp. SIO3B5
TTGAGAAAACATTAACCTATTTCATCTTAGTTATAGTACTACGCATTAAGATTAGGACAGCTAAGAAACTTCAAAACATTACAGTTAAAAGTTTTGATTATAGCTAATAGCTGATAGCTGTTTGCGGAGCATGACCTAGGAAATACTTATAGCTATATCAAAGTTAATCAAATAATTCCCAAAATTATTTGAGGTTTAAATTTAATTTTTGGTGGAAGTTGATGCAAATTTTTTCCCATCATTTAAAGATTCCTGATTTACTATTAAATACCAAAATTAAGACTAGATTTATTATCAGCTTTAGGGCTGAAAGTTGAGGGAAATAGTAAAAGAGCAAGTTGATATGAAATACAAGTAATTATGCTATTTATGACTTTCCCTATCTCCCCATATCTCTATCTCTTGATAAATTATCTTGAGAAAACATTAACCTATTTCATCTTAGTTATAGTACTACGCATTAAGATTAGGACAGCTAAGAAACTTCAAAACATTACAGTTAAAAGTTTTGATTATAGCTAATAGCTGATAGCTGTTTGCGGAGCATGACCTAGGAAATACTTATAGCTATATCAAAGTTAATCAAATAATTCCCAAAATTATTTGAGGTTTAAATTTAATTTTTGGTGGAAGTTGATGCAAATTTTTTCCCATCATTTAAAGATTCCTGATTTACTATTAAATGCCAAAATTAAGACTAGATTTATTATCAGCTTTAGGGCTGAAAATTGAGGGGAATAGTAAAAGAGCAAATTGATATGAAATACAAGTAATTCTGTTATTTATGACTTTCCTTATCTCCCATCTCTCTATCTCTCGATCAATTATCTGTACCAAACATTAACCTATTTCATATTTCATATTAGTTATAGCACTACGCATTAAGATTGGGAAAGCTAAGAAACTTCAAAACATTACAGTTAAAAGTTTTGATTATAGCTAATAGCTGATAGCTGTTTGTGGAGCATGACCTAGGAAATACTTATAGCTATATCAAAGTTAATCAAATAATTACCAGAATTATTTGAGATTTAAATTTAATTTTTGGTTGAAGTTGATGTGATTTTTTTCCAATCATTGAAAGATTCCTTATTTGAGATTAAATACCAAAATTAACACTACATTTATTATCAGCTTTAGGGCTGAAAATTGAGGAAAATAGTAAAAGAGCAAATTGATATGAAATACAAGTAATTATGCTATTTATGACTTTCCCTATTTCCCCATATCTCTATCTCTTGATAAATTATCTGTAGCAAACATTAACCTATTTCATATTAGTTATAGCACTAAGCATGAAGATTAGGAAAGCTAAGAAACTTCAAAACATTACAGTTAAAAGTTTTGATTATAGCTAATAGCTGAATGCTGTTTGCGGAGCATGACCTAGGAAATACTTATAGCTATATCAAACATTTTTACCCAAAACTAAACATAGGATAACTCAAATATTGCACATTAGAGGAAAGACCTATCTTCTCTCGCCCTACTGAGGTACAAAATATGGTAGATTTTAACCTTTAATTAGACAGCATAGACTTTTTTTCCAATGAATATTTCTTCTAGTTCTCCCCATTCACAAACTCCAAATTTTGAGGCATTAACGGCACAAGCTGAACTTTATTATGCCCAAGGACAATTATCAGAAGCGATCGCTTGTTGTCGTCAATCTTTAAATCTACAACCGAATTGGGCCTCTACTTATGTAACCCTAGCAAATATTATCCAAGGCCAAGGTAAAATTTCGGAAGCAATTAATCTATATTATCGGGCCATAGAACTTAATCCTGAGTTATCCCAGGCTCATGTTAACTTGGGCAGTATGTTTTTTCGTCAGGGAAAGCTCGATGAGGCGATCGCTTGTTACAGGAAGGGGATTCAACTACGACCAGATATGGCCCCTGCTTATTGGAATTTGGCCAAAGTTTGGCAGCAACTGGGCAAGTTAGATGAAGCGATCGCCTCACAAGAAAAGGCATTAAAATTAAATCCTAATTTGGGTGGGGTTGAGGTTAATTTAAACCAGGGATATAAGTTAGCTGAAGAGGGAAAATTAGATGAAGCTATTGATAGTTGGCAAAAGGCAATTAGACTCAACCCAAATTTAGCAGAAGCTTATAGTCAAATTGGAATAATTTTGAGAAGTCAAGGTAAGTTTTATGAGGCTATTAAATACCTGAAAAAAGCGATTGAAGTTCGGCCTAATTATGCTACGGCACATCAACATTTATGTGGCATTCTTCGGGATGGTAATAATTATGAATTTGCTAGGCAAGCAGTGTCTAATTATTATCAGCAATGTGGGGAAATAGATCCGATTATGACTGGGATATATTTGATTAGCACTTATCAAGTATCTGGATTAAATGAAATTGCTAAAGATAGATTTTTTGACCTTGAAGCTAAACTGAAAGAAGATATGACTATTGTCAAAAAGGTAGTCGATCTAAAAGCTTTATATGGAAATTTTCTTTTTAGTGTTCCTTATTTAAGAGATGATATTCAAGCTAACTCAAATCTCTACAAATCGGTATCGAAAGTTTATAGACAATTTGTCCTAAAACCTCAAGATAATCATTTTTCTACTCCTGCTAATTTTGATAATAAATATTTATTAAAAATTGGCTTCATATCTAGTCATTTTAATAGACATTCTGTCGGTTGGTGTAGTCTTGATATTATCCGAGAGTTAGGAAAATTAAATACAGAAATATATTTATATCCAACAGAACGTTTCAAAACAGATGACCAAACTAAAAAATTTAGTCAAGCTGTTACTAAACTATATGTACCGAAAAAATATCCTCAAGGAAGCGTCGATGTCCGAGAAATTATTACTGAAATTCAGCAAGATAAAATAGATGTATTGATAGATTTAGATTCTTTGAGTTTACCAATTAATACTGAGATTTTACATCATAAACCTGCACCTGTTTGTATATCTTGGTTAGGATTTGATGCTCCTTATATATCTGAGAATAATTATTTTCTATGCGATTTACATACCCACCCTCAAGACAGAGAAAAATACTATATAGAAAAATTAGTGAGGATGCCAAATTCATTTGTAGCAACTTCTGGTTTTCAAAGAATAGAAACAAATAGAGCTAATTTAAGAAAGTCTCAGAGGATAGGTTTAGACCAAATCGTTTATCTTTGTTTAGCACCAGGAAGAAAATTTAACCGAGATTTAGTCAAAGCACAAATTGCTATCTTGAAGCAAGTTCCTAATAGTATATTAATTCATAAAGCATTAGGTGATATAGAAGTATTTCAAGCTGCTTATCATCAAGCTTGTAAAGTTGAAGGTTTAAGTATTCATCGCATTAAATTTATAGAAAGATTTCCTACAGAAGAAGAACATAGAAGTATCTATTCTTTAGCAGATATTATGCTTGATTCTTATCCTTATAATGGTGGTACTCATACCTTAGAAGCTTTATGGTTTAATTTACCAGTTGTCACCCTTGCCGGAGAACAATTTTTATCTAGAATGGGTTATTCCTTTTTACAAAATTTAGATATTAAATTAGGCGTGGCATCGTCATGGAATGAATATATTAATTGCGGTGTAAAATTAGGTCAAAATCCTCATTTACGTCAGGAATTTGTCGATAAATTAGTTAAATCTAAAGAGCCAGAAAATTTAGCACCATTATGGAACCCGAAAAAATTTGCTCAAGATATGTATAATACAATCGGAAAATTATGATACTTATTCCATTTGTTAGGGTGCATCTCAATGCGTGAATAAAGCCAAAAATTTATCGCTTTTAGGGAACAGGGCACAGGGAACAGGGAACAGGGAATATATAGGAAAAAAGTATTTTTGCTTACTATAAGATGCACCCATTTGTTAGATATAAAAAAAGTCAATAAAAATAGTTGAAAAAGGAAGAAGGAAGAAGCAAAAAGTGGATGGGGACTCAAACCCCAACCAATTGTCAACACCCTGTAGACGGTAGGGTATTAAACCCAAAATAAAAAGATAAAAAATTATTTTATTTTAGCTAATTAATATCCCCAGCAAAATGAAAATTTGGTAGCTGTTCAAGAATTTAGAATTAAGAATTTAGAATTACCGAATTATTAATTATTAACTGGAGAGTACAAAGTTATTCCAAAAAAACTATTTGCTTTAAAGGCTGAAAGTATTAGTGGAAAAAGCTTACAGTACTTACAGCTTTGAATAAAGAGTTTTTAACCCTTAGATAGCTGAAAGCCTTAGCTAGCAATAGTTATTCCAAGAACTTTGCACTGTCTAGATTATTAATTATTAATAATTAAATAATTCTGGTTTAAAGCCTCCCCCTTTTAAGGGGAAAAAAAAGAAATAATATCTCCTGATATTCAATCCTCTCGGTTTTAACTATAGGTAATTATCAATTATCAATTATCCATTATCAATTAATGAACTCTTCTTATAAATAAGAGGATTGGATAAAAGGATTTTTTTTCTTCTCTTGCTCTCATGGATATGGTGCAGGTTTCCTCGCCATCTCTATCAGACTAAGAGAAAAGAGCATATTCCTTATTTCAAACTTCTTTATTGTAGAGGTACTGATAACTGATAACTGAAATGACCTGTTATACCAGTTTGATAAATCTTTGCTACAAATATTTAGGTTACTTCTTAGGAGTCAGGAGACAGGAGTCAGGAGTCGTATGGGAATAGGTTTGATACCATTTTTTATATAGTAATTTATCTTTTTCATCCAATAGATATTTCCTACAAATTATTTTAATAATGCTTATTATTTGTAACATTCTTTTTTCAAATTGGTATTGCCTGCTATAATTAGGGCTTGCTGATTAAATCTAAAAGTATTTACTGATATTGGTTTGAGCCTTTTTGGGGTCGAATTGCAGTGCGCCTGTTTCAGTCTAAAACCCTCAAAAAGTTAGTATTTTAGGCGCATAGTTGGGCAGAAAAATTATTCTTACAATTCTTACTCCTATCTCCTCTAAGTACCCCGTTCCTCCTGTCTCCTGTCTCCTGTCTTCCCCTCCTGGGAGGGGTTAGGGGTGGGTTGTCTCCTACCCTCACCCATAAGACTTTTGAGCGCAAACCCTAATTACTCAATAAAAATAAAGTGAAAATTCCCACACTTCATCCCAATAGTAAACTTATTAGATCCTGGCAAGTATTAATTGTATTCATTACTATTTATAATGCTTTAATAGTCCCATTTAGAATTGCTTTTAAAAATAGATTTGATGGTATCTGGATTGTATTAGACATTATAGGAGATGTAATTTTAATTATTGATATATTTATTCGATTTCATCTTAGTTACTTTGAGTACGGAGAATATATTGAAGACAAAAAAAAGATTGCTAAAAATTATCTAAATCGACTGTTTTTGAGACATTTAATAGCTAGTTTTCCTGGAGACATAATTGCCAGAATAGTTGCACCAAACTCACTATTTACTATTGCCTTATTGAGATTACCTCGTTTATTACGACTACCCCAATTTTATCGAATTTTTAACAAGTGGGAAACCAACATAAATATTAACCCTACTTTAATTAGAATGTATAAATTAGTCATAATAATTATTTTAATTACTCATTGGGTAGCTTGTATCTGGTTTATGCTCGGCAGTTGGGAATCTAATGGTGAAAATTCTTGGTTGATTAGAAATTCCCTACAATCAGCAAGTAGAAGAACTCAATATATTAATTCCCTTTATTGGGCAATTACAACTCTGACTACTGTAGGATATGGAGATATTATTCCCACTACTGAAATTGAAATAATATTTACTTTGGTAGTCATGTTTTTAGGAATATCTATGTATGCCTATATTGTTGGCAATGTATCTTCATTAATTTCTAACCTAGATGCTACAAAAGCCAGATATAGAGAAAAGTTAGGGCAAATTCAAACCTATATGCGAGAAAACAAAATTTCCCCTAAGTTACAACAAAAAATTAGAGATTACTATCAATATAGATGGATTGAAAATCGAGATATTAGGGATTATCACATACTCGAAGAATTGCCTTATTCTCTAAAAATGAAATTAGCACTACAATTACACAAAGAAGTAATTGAAAAAGTGCCAATTTTTCAAGGAGCAACTACACAATTTGTCGAAGAAATAGTAATGGCATTAACCCCCGAAATATTACCACCTAATGAATATATAATTCGGGAAGGGCATTGGGGTCATGAAATGTACTTTATTAAACGTGGTTTAGTACAAGCCTTCTCAGAAAAAACTGGTACTATATACAGGAATATGAGTGCAGGTACATTTTTTGGAGAAATTGCTCTAGTATATGAACAACGACGTACTGCATCAATCATCACATTGACTTACTGTGAATTATTTATTTTAGAAAAAGATGACTTTAAAAAAGTATTAGAAAATTATCCAGACTTTGCAGCAAATGTTAAAAACATAGCAAAAGAACGTTATGAAAATGAACACAAAAAATAAATATGCAGCTATCAAAAACACCAACCATTAAATATATTAAACAACCAACTTCACAAGCTTGGATTGAACAAGCGATCGCTAATCTAGACACTATATTATTAGACCATTCTCACTGCGAGCGAAAAGCAGCAGGAGTAGCTTTAAATTTAATGTTTCGCTATCCTTCAAGTACGAAACTCATCAAAAAATTAACAGCTATTGCTAAAGAAGAATTAGAACATTTTGACCAAGTAAACCAATGGTTAGAACGCCGTAATATTCCATTAGCTCCTCTAAATTCTCCTCCTTATGGAGCAGCTTTAAATAGTAAAGTGCGGCGGAATGAACCGGAAAGAATGTTAGATTTATTATTAGTTTACTGTTTAATCGAAGCTCGAAGTCACGAACGTTTAGGCTTACTTGCAGATTACTGCCCAGAACCAGAATTAGCAAAATTTTATCGTAGTTTAATGGCATCTGAAGCCAGACATTATGGAATATATTGGGTTTTAGCCACAACTTATTTTGAACCAGAAAAAGTAGAGAAAAGATTAGAGGAATTAGCAATATTTGAAAGTGAAATTCTCAGCAATTTACATCCAGAACCACGCATCCATAGTTAACTAGGCACAAACCCTAATTAGGGTTTGCGCTCAAAAGTCTTTTTTAAGGAGTAGGGGAGCGGGGGAGTAGGGGAGTAGGGGAGTAGGGGAGAATTTTTTTGCCCAACTATGCGCTAAAAATGCGCTCCTTTTTGAGCATAAAGAGCTGAAAACCATGTACTTTTTCAATACCTAAAAAGGCTCAAACCTTTATCTGGCAATTATTTGAGATTTAATCAGCAAACCCTAATTAGGAGCTAGTCGGATATATTTGTCAGAGTGATTTTTCTGCAATTATTCTGACTTTTATGCTAACTTTTTGAGGATTTTGGGCTGAAAATCTAGCACTTTTTTTAACCAAAAAAAGGCTTTGACTAATATCAGTCAATACTTTGAGATTTAATCAGCAAGCCCTAACTAACTATCATATCAAATCCGGTTGAATACTACTTATTATATAGTTTGGGCAGTAGGGGAGTGGGGGAATAGGGGAGATTGAAGGCTTGAAATCTAGATAGAATTATGAACATATACTATATCACCAGATTCTATAATCATCCAAAAATTTCCATAACTATAACGTTACAGTTCAGGGTCTGACCCCTGATAATAACTACAACGTTGCAGTTTAGGGTCTGACCCCTCATTTAGTCTCTATCACCAGATTCTATAATCATCCAAAAAATTC
The DNA here is from genome assembly GCF_010692555.1 of Okeania sp. SIO3B5. Lineage (GTDB taxonomy): Bacteria > Cyanobacteriota > Cyanobacteriia > Cyanobacteriales > Microcoleaceae > Okeania. Next base: position 14,529 of record NZ_JAAHHG010000203.1, read on the forward strand.
CATAACTATAACGTTGCAGTTCAGGGCATGACCCCTGATAATAACTACAACGTTGCAGTTTAGGGTCTGACCCCTCATTTAGTCTCTATCACCAGATTCTATAATCATCCAAAAAATTCCATAACTATAACGTTGCAGTTCAGGGCATGACCCCTGATAATAACTACAACGTTGCAGTTTAGGGTTTGACCCCTCATTTGGTCTCTATCACCAGATTCTATATCATCCAAAAATTTCCATAACTACAACGTTGCAGTTCAGGGTCTGACCCCTCATTTGGTCTCTATCACCAGATTCTATATCATCCAAAAATTGTATCCGCTCAATAAATGGGGGCGGACTACCAGTTCAGGAACGATTTTACGCCATTTGAGCCTTGCTATTTACCGATTTACCCCAGATTATTGAGCGGTTACAAAAATTTCCATAACTATAACGTTGCAGTTCAGGGTCTGACCCCTGATAATAACTACAACGTTGCAGTTCAGGGTTTGACCCCTCATTTGGTCTCTATCACTAGATTCTATATCATCCAAAAATTTCCATAACTATAACGTTGCAGTTCAGGGTCTAACACCTCATAATAACTACAACGTTGCAGTTCAGGGTCTGACCCCTCATTTGGTCTCCAAACCCTGATATAAAATCAGGCTAAACACTTAATTGTATGTTTGAGGGGGATAGGAAGATAGGGAGATGAGGAGATTGGATATTGAAGTCTAGATAGAATTATTAACATATATATAATCGGATTCTATATCAGCTAAAAGTTTCAGATTCTATATATATCCTTTGATTTTTTACAAATTATTTGTGATTTATATATAACAAATCTAAATCATTTGTGATAATTTGCTTCGGTGTTCCCTTTTCCCTAAAATTTACAATATCTCACAACTCAAATAAGATTGCTACATAACCTTTTTCTGATAAAGATAAAAGCTTTAATCTACCACCTAAAACCTGCTCAAATTATGAAAAAATATTATCGTGATTTTGTAATTAGAAACTGGCAACCAGATGACCGTCAAATAGTGGCAAATATTATCGGTTCTGTTCTGGCAGAATACGGTTTAAACTGGGAACCCGAAGATGCAGATCGAGATGTCTTACAAGTAGAAAAATTTTATCAAAATGTAGGAGGAGAATTTTGGGTAGTAGAAAAACAAGAAAAAATATTAGGCACTGCCGCATATTATCCAATTTCACGAGGTAATAAAGCAGTCGAAATTAGAAAGATGTACTTATTGCCAGAAATCAGAAACCAAGGTTTAGGAAAATTTTTATTAAAAGAATTAGAAAACAGAATTATAGAATGTAAATTTCAAGAAATTTGGATAGAAACAGCAACAGTATTACAAGAAGCTGTTAAATTATATGAAAATAACGGTTATCAATTAACAACTGGTGTGGAGACAAAACGCTGCGATCGCATTTATCAAAAAATTCTATAGCAGGGAACACCGGAGCAGGGAACACCGGAGCAGGGAACAGTAGGAAAAATATTTCCTTGTCTAAGGTTTATTATCAGCATAAATCCTAACCAACCCATTTTTTGCTATAGACACAAACATTGACATACTCCCCGGCGTAAACGCACGGGGATTCTCCTGAAACCAGGATTCTTGGTTCAATGAGTCCACTTAAACTAAATACCTTACGGCATCTAGTCCAGAGATGGTTCTCACGCCTGCGCGTT
>NZ_JAAHHG010000204.1:0-5587 GCF_010692555.1 Okeania sp. SIO3B5
ACGTCCGCGCACGAGTTTCCGAGTGCCCCCCGGCAACTAATAATACGATAGCATATATTCAATTGACTTAACATAAAAATAAAAAGTCCCCTTCAAAGGGGAGGCTTTAAACCCAATTTTTCGGTAATTACGCTCAAATTCTTAGTCACGCTCAATTTCAGCTAAAACTAGAACTGCAAACATCAGCAAAGTTATTTAAGAGAGAGCCAAGATTTTCAAACCAAAGCTAAGTAGGGTTTGCTGAAAAAGTCTTTATAGTAGGGGTAGGAGATAACCCAACCCTACTCCCAGGAGGGGGAGACAGGAAACAACCCACCCCTCGCCCCTCCCCCTTCAAACCCACCCCTAGCCCCTCCCAGGAGGGGAGAGGAAGACAGGAAGTAGGAGTAAAAATTGTCCCAAGATTGTTCTGCACAACTATTGCCTAAAATACTAACTTTTTGAGCATGAAGAGCTGAAACAGGCGCACTGCAATTCGACTCCAAAAAGGCACTTGTCTTTATATAGCAATGAGCGCTGGTATATTTACAAATTGCAGGAGGGGCCAAAGGGCTAAAATCTTATATTATCGGCAATTTATTCCCCCAGATGAGCTGTTGCCTGTTGCCTGTTGCCTGTTGCCTGTTGCTTGCGCGCAGCGCTATATGTTATATCATGTCCGGATAATAGCGTGATAAAAAAACCTTTTCTCTTCTCACCTTTTCTTTCCTTCTGCCTCCTGCCTCCTGCCTTCTGCCTTACCTCCTCCAAAGTGTAAGTATTCAACCGGACATGATATTAATGCTTTTAGATTTAATCAGCAAGCCCTAAGTAATCATCACAAAATTATTATTATTATGCGTATCCCTACTATTACTACTCTATTAAGTTTAGTAGCCCTTTTTACTTTTACTCAAGCCAAAGCTGTTGCTTCCAACAAAACAGAATCTTTAGTAACAGAAAAAGAAGAAGATTTAACTCGTAAATCTAATTTAGAGACTTCCACTTCTGCTCAAAAAGATACTAGGAGAATTAAACTGCGGCAAACACAGAAAAATAAAAACTTTCGGATACCCTTTATTGGTAGAAATGTTAGATATTTTGGTAAACCTGCTCAATCTGAACTATTCTCCAAACCATTCTATTCCGGTGTACCTCAAAAACAGGATAATCAAAAGAATATATCACAAGGTTCTCGAGGTGCAGAAGTCTGGGCAGTACAAAGACGTTTGCAAGCTAGAGGTTTCAACCCTGGAGCTATAGATAGTGTGTTTGGCGCTCGCACCAGAGAAGCAGTAAAAGCTTTTCAAAAGTCTGTGGGTTTAAATGTAACAGGTATAGTTAATGAAGCTACTTGGACATCTCTCGCTAAACCCTCATTTGCCTCTCGTCCACCTACTCAAAGACGTCAAAGACAAAAACCATCCATCTCAAGGCAAAATCCACCCATTTCAAGACAAAAACCATCTATCTCAAGGCAAAACCCACCCATCCAAGTAGAAAAAATATTAGCAAAAGGAGACAAGGGGTCTAAAGTTAAAACTTTACAAATGCGTCTAGAAACAATGGGTTTTAATCCAGGTCCAATTGATGGGGTTTTTGGCAAAAAAACCACAGGAGCAGTTAAAGAATTTCAAAAATATAAAGGAATGAGGGCTAATGGGATAGTGGACCGAAAAACTTGGGAAGCTTTTAGGCAGAAATAAATGACTCAAACTTTTACTTTCTGAGAATAAACTGCCTATCTAATATTGAATCAATCAGAAGGAAGAAGGAATAAAGAAGAAGGAAAAAGTGAATTGGGACTCATCTACCAATTAATGCTCAACACCCTGTAGAAGGCGGGGTATTAAAGTTAAGAATTTCCTAGGTGATGCTGCGCAAACAGCCATTAGCCATCAGCTATCAGCTATTGCTTTTAGTTTAGGATAAAAGCTTTATTAATTATCTTACTAGAAAAGTTGGCTCCCTTGCCCTTAAAGTCTATTTAAATTTAAACAATGTCCTTAAGGAGAGAGTATTGTTGCCTTTGAACTGATAGCTAATAGCTGTTTGCTTAAGTATTAAATCCAGAATAAAAAGATAGTTTGATCAAAAATATGCCTACTTTATATAAAGTGCTCGGCGAAAAAGTAAAAATTGCTGATCGCTTTGTTTTTTGTTGGATAAAAATTTTTGCTAGAAGAAAAAATTTGCCTAGGATATTCCTCTATTTCTTATTACATCAAATATCTAGTTTTATCTTAATATCTCAAATGTAAATACTATGTTAGGCGCAAAATATGATATGCTGATCTAAAATATATGATAAACCATACTCAAAAACATAAATTATATCAACTAACTAACTCTCATACAAATAAATTCTATATTCTTAAAAATTACAGTTCTAGTTCACTTGAAAATTAGGTTAAATCAAGTGAAAAATTCTCTAATTTATATATAGCACTACAATAATTGGTTAGGACATTTTTCAATCCTTTTTCCTGACGAATTCCACACCAAAAACCCTTTTAAAGTTCGCTATTCCCTATTCCCTATTCCCTAGGGATTTATAGATTTAAAATATTTTGCTTTGCCAAACCTCAAATATTTGCTTAATTAAATAGCCATCAACCTCAAGGCTTCCTCTTCAAAACCAAACAAATAAAAGTCCAAGACCCGAAGCCATGCGTCGAAAATTCATTTTAGGGGTTATTTTATTCTTTCTGACCCTGGTATTAACCATTTTATATGGGTCACTAATAGATAAATATATACAAAATCATCAATTATCAAATCAGATAAAAGAAGCTATAACACAGCAAATTTATAATTCAGACTTAGAAAATTCTTACTTTGATAGATACCCAGAATTAGAGTTTATAGAACCCCAAAATTTCCATAATATTCAAACTGTTATTCCTAGAAAAAATAAATTTCGACTGAAAAATATATCAACTTCCTCATCTCAATCTACCTACGAAGCAATTGATATTTTGTGGATATTACTTTGCTCTGGGTTAGTATTTATCATGCAGCCTGGATTTATGTGTTTAGAGTCAGGACTCACCAGGTCAAAAAATAACATTAACGTTGCGATTAAAAACTTAACTGATTTTGGTATTTCAGTTGCCTGCTTTTGGAGTTTTGGATTTGCCTTAATGTTTGGGGCTTCATCTTTTGGAATAATTGGCCATAGTAAATTTTTCCTGGCAACCGATCTACAACCTTTTGACGCGGCCTTCTTTTTATTTCAGGTAATGTTCTGTGGTACAGCTACGACTATAGTTTCTGGTGCAGTAGCTGAACGCATGAAGTATGCCTCCTATCTATTCATCGCCTTTCTAGTTTCAGGTTTAGTCTATCCCATATTTGGTCATTGGGTTTGGAATGGAGCTGATATTGGTATATTAACAGGTTGGCTTGGACGTAATGGTTTTGTTGACTTCGCAGGTTCGAGTGTTGTCCATAGTATTGGTGGGTGGGTGTCTCTGGCAGCTTTATTAGTTATTGGTCCTCGAACTGGTAGATTTCCTCCTGGTAGTCCACCAGAAAAAATTCATGGTTCTAATTTACCCCTATCAGTTTTGGGGGCAATGCTGATTTGGTTTGGTTGGTTTGGGTTTAATGGTGGAAGTACCCTGGCATTAAACGAACAAGTAGCAGGCATTATTGTCAATACAATTCTTGCTAGTGCAGCAGGAATGATTACTACTCTTGGTATTACTTGGTATATCAGAGGAATACCTAGTGTTGAGGGACTAATTAATGGTACTCTTTCTGGTTTAGTTGGCATTACAGCAGCTTGTCATGCTGTTACAGCTTTTTCTGCCATTTTCATTGGTGTTATTGCTGCCATAGTCACTATGTTGGTAGAGCAAGCTTTAGAAAAAATTCGAGTCGATGATGCTGTTGGAGCTATTCCAGTTCACCTGGGTGGGGGTATTTGGGGAACATTAGCTGTAGCTTTATTTGGGAAGGCAGAGGTTTTAGATACTGGTCTTAGTTTTAGCCAACAATTGACTGTTCAGCTATTAGGAATTTTTTCAGCTTTTTTATTAGGATTTTGTTTGGTATATCCAATTTTATTCATTACGAATAAACTTTATTTATTCCGAGTTTCAGAAGCAGATGAACGTATTGGTTTAAATGTTTCGGAGCATCAAGCTAAAACAGAAATATTAGACTTGTTTAGAGTAATGGATTCTCAAGCTAGTACGCAGGATTTGAGTTTGCGAGTACCTGTAGAACCTTTTACAGAAGTAGGTCAAATTGCAAATCGCTACAATCAAGTAATGGATGCTTTGGAGGAAGTTACTGCGAGAAATGATGCCATTATTAAAGTGGCAACAGATGCAATTATTACTTTTACTAAACCAGAGCTAGAAATTGTTAGTATAAATCCTAGTGCCTCGGTAATTTTTGGTTATGAAAATCAATACTTAATAGGCATACCTATTTATCAAATATTTGACTTTACTATTAATCCATTGACTATGGAAAAAATGGATGCTGACCATTTATTAACTGAAGTGGAAAAATTAACGGTAGAACCATTAAAACTATGGATTAATCCAGATTTAATCTTCTGTCAAAATTTAGAGGTTAAAAATTATTGTTATGTCTTTGATTTGGAAGATATTCAGCCTGAAAATTGGCAATCTGTTTTTCCTAGCTTTTTACATTTACAAGAGGATAATTTAGTACATAGTCAAGCAGAGTTGGAGCTACAAAAAAAAAGCGATCGACAAAATTATTATATAGAACTACTGATATCTAAAATTGCTGAAAGTGGAAACCTTTACGAATTAGTTGGTATCCGTGCAGATGGTTCTTTATTTCCGATGGAAATTGCAGTTAGAGAAGCAAAATTTAATCAAAAAACTTTCTACACAGGAACTTTTAGAGATATTACAGATAGAAAGGAATCAGAAATAAAGCTCCGGGAAAATGAGGAAAGATTTCGGAGTTTATCCAGAGCTACTTTTGAAGGAATTATTATCCATGAACAAGAAAAAATTATGGATACAAATATTGCTGCTGCCAATATGTTTGGATATGAATTATCAGAAATGATGGGTATGAATGGATGGGAGTTAATTGCTCCAGAATACCACAATTTAGTAGTTGAAAAAATGACTTCTGGTTCGGAAAAAGCTTATGAAGTAATTGGAGTGAGAAAAGATGGTTCAACTTTTCCTTTAGAAATAGAGTCTAAGGTTTTTTTATACAGAGGTAATCAAAATGGAGTGGCAGCTTTAAGAGATATTACTGAGCGAAAATTAGCAGAAGCAGCATTACGAGAAAGTGAGGAAAGATTTAGAGCAGTAATGGAACAAGCAGCAGATGCTTTTATTATCCATGAAATGGATGGCAAAATTGTTGACGTTAATCAAAGCACCTGTAAAAGTTTGGGATATAAACGCGAAGAATTACTGAATTTATATATAGAAGATATTGAGGTAAACTTCTTATCAGAAAAGATGTATGAAAAGTGGCAAAATTTAATTCCTGGTATACCAATTACTATAGAGGGAATTCATCGTCGCAAAGATCATAAAACTTTTCCTATCGAAGTACGTTTGGGTTTATTAAAAGCAGGCAATGGTAAATTAATCTTGGCTCT
>NZ_JAAHHG010000204.1:5687-16131 GCF_010692555.1 Okeania sp. SIO3B5
AAAATTTAATTCCTGGTATACCAATTACTATAGAGGGAATTCATCGTCGCAAAGATCATAAAACTTTTCCTATCGAAGTACGTTTGGGTTTATTAAAAGCAGGCAATGGTAAATTAATCTTGGCTCTTTGTCGCGATATAACTGAACGTAAAAAAGCAGAAACAGCTTTGCTCCTAGAACGAGAAAAGTCAGAAAAATTGTTGTTAAATATTCTGCCGAAACCTATTGCTGATAGATTAAAAGAAGGTGATAGTACAATTGCAGAAGGATTCACAGAAGTTACAGTTTTATTTGCAGATTTAGTAGGGTTTACTGAATTAGCAGGCCGTGCTACTCCTGAAAGATTAGTTTATTGGTTGAATGAGATTTTTTCCAGGTTTGATTTACTCGCAGAAAAATATAGTTTGGAGAAAATTAAAACTATTGGAGATGCTTATATGGTGGTGGGTGGGTTGCCAGAACCAATGGCAAATCATGCTGAGGCGATCGCTCTCATGGCTATAGATATGCTTGAGGAAGTAGCCCATTTTGCCCATGAACAGGAACAAAACTTTAATATCCGTATTGGTATAAATACAGGCCCAGTCGTCGCTGGTGTCATTGGACGTAAAAAGTTTATATACGATTTATGGGGTGATACTGTAAATATTGCTAGTCGTATGGAGTCTCATGGTATGCCGGGTGTTATACAAGTGACAGAAGAGATCTATCAGATTCTACAGTACAAATTTTTATTTGCGGAACGGGGATTAATAAATATTAAGGGCAAAGGTTACATGAAGGCTTATCTTTTGCAGGGGAAACAACATAACTAGGGTTTGCTAAAAAATTGGTTGTGGGGGTAGGACACGGGGACGGGGAGACGCGGAGACGCGGAGATGGGGGGACTCACCAGACGCAGGGACACGAAGGGGAGTAAGAATCTTGTCTGCTAAAAATCCTAACTTTTTGAGCATAAAGAGTAGATAGTAGGAAGAATCGTCCCTTGGTTTTTCTGCTCAACTCTTGACCAAAATCTTAAATTTTTGAACCATTACCACCTAAAACCTCGCACTTTTTGATACTTAAAAAGGCAGTTACCTTTATCTGTAAAGACTTTTAGATTTAATCAGCAAGCCCTACTTAAGTTTACAATATATGGCAACGAACGAGTTGCTTAGGACATATCAAGAGTGAAGTAAAAACTTTTCTAGAGACGTTTAATATACCCATAATAATTATCCAATACCCTAAGCAATGTATAAAAAATCAATTTTAGGGATAATTTTATTCTTACTAACCCTGACATTAGTCATCTTTTATGGAACAACAAATAATCATCAACTTTCAAACCAGATACAACTAAATAAAAAAATATCACAGCCATCCATAAAAGAAGAAATATCTAACTTTAAAGTTACAAATTTAAGTTTCGATAAATTTTCAGAACTAGAATTATTTACACCAAAAAAAACACCTACTTTCAAGCAGCAATTACCAAAAAAGACAAACCCCGCTTCAGTAACATATCAACTTCAGAATCTCAACTAACTTATGAAGTAATTGATATTTTGTGGATATTGCTTTGCTCTGGATTAGTATTCCTAATGCAGCCTGGATTTATGTGTTTAGAGTCAGGACTAACCAGGTCAAAAAATAGCGTCAACGTTGCCATTAAAAACTTAATAGATTTTGGCATTTCAGTTACCTGCTTTTGGTGTTTTGGATTTGCCTTAATGTTTGGAGTTTCTGCTGCTGGAATCATTGGTCATAGTAACTTCTTCCTAGGAAAAAATCTACCACCTTTTAACGTGGTCTTCTTTTTATTCCAAGCAATGTTCTGTGGTACAGCAACAACTATCGTTTCTGGAGCTGTAGCTGAACGCATGAAGTTTACCTCCTATCTATTTATTTCTTCTTTAGTTTCAGGTTTCATTTATCCCATATTTGGCCATTGGGCTTGGAATGGAGTTGAGACAGGTGCATTAACAGGTTGGCTTGGGAAACTTGGTTTTGTTGACTTTGCGGGTTCGAGTGTTGTTCATAGTATTGGTGGATGGGTGTCCCTGGCTGCTTTATTAGTTATTGGACCTCGTTCAGGTAGATTTCCTCCCGATCGCCCACCAGAAAAAATTCATGGTTCCAACTTACCCCTATCAGTTTTGGGAGCAATGCTAATTTGGTTTGGTTGGTTTGGTTTTAATGGTGGGAGCATCCTAGAGTTAAACGAACAAGTATTAGGCATTACTGTTAATACCGTTCTTGCTAGCGTAGCAGGAATGGTGGTAACTCTTGGTATCGGTTGGTATCTCACAGGAATAGCTAGTATTGAGTTACTAATAAATGGCACTATTGCTGGTTTGGTGGCCATTACAGCATCTTGTCATGCTGTTACTACTGAATTTACTATTTTAATTGGGGCGATTGGCGGTATAGTCTGTATTTCAGTAGAAATATTACTAGAAAAGATTCAGATTGATGATGCTGTTGGAGCTGTTCCAATTCACCTTGGTGGAGGTATTTGGGGAACTTTGGCAGTGGCTTTTTTTGGGAATCGAGAGATACTAGGTACTGGTCTTAGTTTCGCCCAACAACTGACAGTTCAGCTATTAGGAGTTTTGACAGCTTTTCTATTAGGATTTGCTTTAGTATATCCAATTTTATTAATTATAAATAAGTTCTTTCCCTTGAGAGTTTCAGCAGCAGATGAATATATAGGTTTAAACGTTTCTGAGCATCAAGCAAAAACAGAAATATTAGAATTATTTCAGGTAATGGATTATCAAGCTCGTACACAAGATTTAAGTTTACGAGTACCGATACAACCTTTTACAGAAGTAGGTCAAATTGCCCATCGCTACAATCAGGTAATGGATGCTTTGGAGGAAGTTACTGCGAGAAATGATGCCATTATTAAAGTCGCAACAGATGCAATTATTACTTTTACTAAACCAGAACTGGAAATTATTAGTGTCAATCCTAGCACTGAGGTAATTTTTGGCTACAAAAATCAAGATTTAGTCGGAATGCCTATTTATCAAATAATTGACTTTACTATTAATCCATTGACTATGGAAAAAATGGATAGTTATGATTTATTAATGGCAGTAGAAAAGTTCGCAGAAAAACCATTACCTCTATGGATTAATTCAGATCTTATTTTCTCTGCTACGGAAGAAATTACAGATGCTTATTATCTATTTGATTTTCACGATATTAAACCTGAAAATTGGCATTCAGATTTTCCTAGCTTTCTTCATTTACTAGGGGAAAAATTAACAGATAGTCAGATAGAGTCGAATTTAGGAAAAAAAATTAATAAAAAAACTTCTTATTATATAGAACAAGTGATATCTAAAATAGCCGATATGGGAAATATTTATGGATTAGTTGGTATTAAAGAGGATGGTTCTCTATTTCCGATGGAAATTGCAGTTGGAGAAGCAAAATTTAATCAAAAGAATTTCTATATAGGGACTTTTAGAGATATTACAGATAGAAAGGAATCAGAAATAAAGCTCCGGGAAAATGAGCAAAGATTTAGGAGTTTATCCAGAGCTACTTTTGAAGGAATTATTATCCATGAACAAGAAAAAATTATGGATACAAATATTGCTGCTGCCAATATGTTTGGATATGAATTATCAGAAATGGTGGGTATGAATGGATGGGAATTAATCGCTCCGGAATACCATGACTTAGTAGTTGAAAAAATGACTTCTGGTTCGGAAAAAGCTTATGAAGTAATTGGAGTGAGAAAAGATGGTTCAACTTTTCCTTTGGAAGTTGAGTCTAAGGTTTTTTTATACAGAGGTAATCAAAATGGAGTGGCAGCTTTAAGAGATATTACTGAGCGAAAATTAGCAGAGGCAGCATTACGAGAAAGTGAGGAAAGATTTAGAGCAGTAATGGAACAAGCAGCAGATGCTTTTATTATTCACGATTTAGCAGGAAAAATTATTGATGTAAATGAAAGTACCTGTAAAAGTTTGGGATATTCTCGTCAAGAACTATTGAATTTATATATAGAAGATATTGAAGAAAATTTTGCCTATCAAGAGTTTCCTAAAAAATGGAAAAATTTAATTCCTGGTATACCAATTACTATAGAGGGAATTCATCGTCGCAAAGATCATAAAACTTTTCCTATCGAAGTACGTTTGGGTTTATTAAAAGCAGGCAATGGTAAATTAATCTTGGCTCTTTGTCGCGATATAACTGAACGTAAAAAAGCAGAAACAGCTTTGCTCCTAGAACGAGAAAAGTCAGAAAAATTGTTGTTAAATATTCTGCCGAAACCTATTGCTGATAGATTAAAAGAAGGTGATAGTACAATTGCAGAAGGATTCACAGAAGTTACAGTTTTATTTGCAGATTTAGTAGGGTTTACTGAATTAGCAGGCCGTGCTACTCCTGAAAGATTAGTTTATTGGTTGAATGAGATTTTTTCCAGGTTTGATTTACTCGCAGAAAAATATGGTTTGGAGAAAATTAAAACTATTGGAGATGCTTATATGGTGGTGGGTGGGTTGCCAGAACCAATGGCAAATCATGCTGAGGCGATCGCTCTGATGGCTATAGATATGCTTGAGGAAGTGTCCCATTTTGCTGATCAACAGAAACAAGACTTTAATATTCGTATTGGGATAAATACAGGCCCAGTCGTCGCTGGTGTAATTGGACGTAAAAAGTTTATCTACGATTTATGGGGGGATACTGTAAATATTGCTAGTCGTATGGAGTCTCAGGGTATACCAGGTTTGATTCAAGTAACAGAAGAAACCTATCAGATTTTACAGCACAAATTTTTATTTGTGGAACGGGGTTTGATTAATATTAAGGGCAAAGGTTACATGATGGCTTATCTTTTGCAGGGGAAAAAAGAGTTATATTGAGGAAGGCAGAAGGGAAAAGTCAGAATTAAAAGTCAAAAGTCAAAAGTCAAAAGTAATAATTAAAGGGAAAAGTCAAAAATTAAGAAGTCAAAAGTCAAAAGTAATAATTAAAGGGATAAAGTCAAAAGTCAAAAGTCAAATTTCAAGCCTCCTTATTGCAAGAGGTACTGATAACTGAAATGACGGTGGGGTATTAAACCTGCAAAAGATAAAGATAAAAAATTGTCAGTCACTGTGAAAATTTCTGATTTGTGTGTTATATTGAAATTATGCGGATGTGGCGGAATTGGTAGACGCGCTAGATTTAGGTTCTAGTTTCTTCGGAAGTGGGGGTTCAAGTCCCTTCATCCGCATTTAATTTAAGCAAGAAGGAAGAAGGAAGAGGAAAGAAGGAAGAAGCAAGAAGGCTTAAAAGTCTGAAAAAAGCCTAAATTTCCCCTAGATATTCTCGCTATAGTAAATAAGGGTCAGATTAAATAGTACTTTAGAGAAAGAATATTCAGATCCTGCCCTGTTAAAAATGTTTAATCCAATTAAAAAAAAACGAAGCTGGTGACATCTCCCACACTAAGCTGACGGTATAGTGTGGGCTTCTCGTTTCGTAGCCCCGGTATCCCGTCGGGCTCCACGAGCTTTAAGGACGGAATGCCCTACCGCCCTATTTTTTATATTTATCGCCGCGTTTAAGTCGCGGTCTATGACTATGCCGCAGTGTGGGCAAGAATGAGTTCGTATGTTTAATTCTTTCGGGACTTTTTCCCCACAGTTTGAGCAATCTTGGCTGGTATTTTTAGGGTTCACTGCTATAGTTTTCTGTCCAGCATTTTCGGCTTTGACAGTCAAAATAGTTAGAAATTGACTCCATCCAGCATCATTAATTGATTTACTCAAACGGGTCTTTGCTAGTCCTTTAATGTTTAAGTTTTCATGGGCGATAACTTCAGCTTTTGATAACAATTCATTGGCTGTTTTGAAATGAAAATCTTTACGTCGATCGGCTACTTTTTTATGTTGTTTAGCCACAGCTTTTACAGCCTTTAACCACTTTTTGCTGCCTTTCTTTTTCCGGGATAAACGTTTTTGTAGAGTCTTTAATCGCTGCTGAGATTTTCGATAGTATTGAGGGATGGGGACAGATTTTCCTTCACTTGTTACTAAGAATTCCTTCAGTCCCATATCGATTCCCAGAGTATTTTTTAATGTAGGTTTAACTTCAGTTGTGAACTGAGGAACTGATTTATCTTCTAGGGATAGCGTCACATAATAACCATCAGCTTTGCGACTAATAGTAACAGTTTTAATTTGAAATCCTTCTGGTATTGGTCGATGCTGAATCAACTTTACCTTACCAATTTTGGGCAAATTAATTTTATTTCCTTCAATACAGTTTTGTTTGATTTGAGGATAAGTAAAACTGCGATAACGTCCTTTTCCTTTAAACCTTGGTTTCCCTAATTTATGTCCATTTTTGTCTGCTTTCAACCATCTATCAAAGGCCATTTTTACCCTTTTTATGCAATCCTGTAAAACCTGAGAATGAATCAGCTTATACTCAGGAAACTTGTCTTTGGTATTGACCAAATCTCGTTTTTGAGAGTAATAATTTGGATGATCTCTTAGTTGAGGAATTGGCATCACCATTGGGCAAGCATCAACCGGACAGCGGTTTTCTTCCCACCACGAAAACCGCTCGCCTAACCGATAGTTATACTGCCGACGCAACAATTCTAACCACAATTCTATTGTGGCTATTTGTTCTGTGTTGGGTCTTAATTTATATTGGTAGGCAGTGCGCATGGTGGAAAATTTCCGGGGTTATAGCAAAATAATAATACAAGTTTTTCAACCAGGGCAAAAGCTTCTGCTGGGATGGCATGCAAATTTAATGGGCATCGAACCTACTCAATTGGTCGCCGATTCATCTCACACCAAATTAAAAATTATGGTGTGAGGCTTCTCGGCGGTCTAGCTAAGTAAAAACAATTCTAGGTACACAAATAATTTGTAACTTTCTAGAAATATCAGACTTAGGACACAGTTAAAGGCATTCCATTATCACTAGGTTTCAACTTCAACAAAAAAGGAACAGCTTTCTTTACCCAAGACTGCACAGGAGTACAAGACTTTGCTGCTTCTCCAAAGCAAATATCCAACATATCAGTATGAATAACCCCAGGGTTGAGAGGAATAGCGGCCATTCCTGATGGTAACTCTTGAGCTAAAGTACGAGTCAAACCCTCAATTGCCCATTTTGAAGCACAATAAGGTCCAACTTGTGGAGAAGTGGAACGTCCCCACCCAGAACTAAAATTAACAATTATTCCACTCTTTCTAGAAATCATAGCAGGGAGAAAATAACGCATCACATTTGCTACACCCTTAATATTAATATCAATTAATTGAGAAAATTCGTCACTATCAACTTCCCAAACAGGCCCTGGTTGATTAATTATAGCGGCATTATTTATTAATAAATCTGGTGGTGAATAATTACCTAATGTTTTAGCTGCCCATTCTCGAACAGATTTTTCATCTGCTACATTCACACAAGTAAACTGATGTGGATTACCATATTGAGTAGTTAATTTTTCAACAGCAGATGCAGAGCGAGCACAACCAATAATAGTATGACCTAACCTAATAAATTCATCAGTCATAGCTCTACCTAAACCACGGCTAATCCCTGTAATAACAATTACTTTTTTCATCGAGCATTTATATGTTTTTACTTAGTTATTATTATAATTATATCCCGTTCTAATTGAAGAAGTAAGAATTCAACAATTAATAATTAACAATTAACAATTAATAATTACCAATGAATAATGGATAACTGATAACTGAAATAATCTTACAGCAGATTTCATTTGAGTGAGGTACACCCGTTGCGGGCATCTTGCCCGCACTGGGAAAATTTAATTGTTAATCTCTGTACTTCATATACCTGGAATCTGCTGTAATTAGGGTTTGCTTAAAAAGTCTTTTTACTCTTCGTAGGGAGTAGGCAGTAGGCAGTAGACAGTAGGGGCGGACGTAGAAGCAATGGGAATTATAGATTCAGTGGCCAACACAATAGTAACAGTGATTTTTCGGCTGCGTGCTACCCGAAAATCCTCACTTTTTTAACCTCAGAAACTGAAAAGCTCATTCTTTTTCCAGACATAATTTCCCTCAAACCAATATCAGTCAATGGGCGCGATATTTAATCGGCAAGCCCTAATTATACCAATTTGATAAATGTTTGCTACAAATAGTTAGGCTATTTCTTAGGAGTCAGGAGTCAGGAGTCAGGAGTCAGAATTAATAGCTTCAATACCTTTTTTCAGGTCATAAATCATTCTTTTTGTCAAAAGACATATCCTGCATTTGTCTTTTTATTCTTCTTACTATTCGTAACATTCTTTTTTCAAATTGGTATTATTCGGTAATTAAACCCAAAACCAAAAGATAATAATAATAAAACCCGATAATAATTTTATAATGTTAGCCATTGACGAACAACAATTATCAGCCTGGATAGAAACAGCATTAACTCAAAAAAAACTAGGTACTTTACCTACTTATGTTCCTTCACTTGCTGAAGCAAACCCTAATAATTTTGCCATAGTTTTACAAAGTATTGAAAATCCGATTATCTCATTAGGTAATGTAGAAAAAAAATTGCCTCTAATGAGTGCAATTAAACCTTTTTTACTCTTATATCTATTATGTGAATTTGGCAGTGATTTTGTATTTCAAAAAGTCGGAATAGAACCTTCAGAAAAGCCTTTCAATTCTTTAGAACAACTAGACATTGACAGTGGATGGGCAAGAAATCCAATGATTAATAGTGGAGCGATCGCTTTATCATCGTTACTACCAGGAAATACTTCTCAAGAGCGCTGTGAAAATTTTTGTTCTTGGCTCAACGAGTATGGAAAATGTCAATTATTTTTAGATACAAATATATTAGCTTCTGTTCGGTCTTTTCCTAATCAGAATAATCAAGCGATCGCTCAAAAATTGGTAGAAGCTGGTTATATTTCAGACTCGAAAATTGCTCTGGATACTTATAATCAAATCTGTTGTTTATCTGGCACAATCTTTGATTTGGCTAATCTAGGAATGTTGTTAGTAAAATATCCTAATTCTGAATGGAAAAAACACTGTTGTACAGTTAAAGGACTAATGACTACCTGTGGTTTGTATGAAGCATCAAGTAGTTATGCCGAAAAAATAGGAATTCCAATTAAGTCTAGTGTAAGTGGAATTGTTTTAGGAGTAGTTCCTAGTACAGGAATAATTGCTTGTTATAGTCCTCCTCTAGATAAGCAAGGAAATTCTGTAGCAGGTTTATTTCTTTTAGAACTAATTATTAGGAAAGGCAGAAGGCAGGAGGGAATTCTGACTTCTGACTTCTGACCTCTAACAAGGGTATTAAAACCCCATCCAGTGGAGAGGATGCGGGGAGAGGAAAACGCGCAGATAGATGGACGCAGGGGTTTTCTTTAATGAATAGAGCGAGTAGATTGAATTAATTTAGGACTTACGCAGATACGCTATATATAGTACTCATAACTATTGTCCAATAGTTACTGGACTCTATACACAGTGTCTTTGCGTAAGTCCTGTAATTACTGAATTATCCAATCTCCGCGTCCCCGTGTCACCGTGTCACCGTGTCTCCGTGTCAAATCTTAAAAACTTACCCTTGTAAGCACTCCGTTCATTTTAAGTGGCTCCCTACTGTCAATTTTTCAACAATAAAAACTCTCCAATTATCTTCCTTTATTTATTAGCTCTCTCAAGCATTTAATTCTCTGTTTAGATTTTCAATCTAAATGCTGAAGTAATCTTTGCTTAATTAATTAAACGTCAATCTTTTGATAAATTTATCAGCAAATTAAATGGCAAAAAATTTATAACAATTCGACGTATATTCTATTTCTGGAGAAAAAATTCTCACACAACCCTGCTTATAAATAAACTGGTCGCTATATTTATTCTTGGCATTTGCAATAATATTAAACCTTGCCATTATTGCCATTAATTCAGATTTTCTTATAGGTTTACTTACATAACCATTAGCACCTTGCTTCATAGCCCAATACGCATCAACTTCTTCATTTTTACTAGAGAAAAAAACTACAGGTATATTCATAATTTTAGGTTCTGATTTAATTTGACGACAAACTGAATAGCCATTCATTTTTGGCATAATAATGTCTAAAAGTACTAAATCAGGATGTGTTAGTTGAATTTTTTCTAGTGCTTCTAAACCATTACTTGCCAGTATAATATTCAACCCCATCTTGGTCAGAACCTGCGAACATAGTTTTTTGACAACTTCGCAGTCATCTACTATTAAGACTGTTTTTTTGATCATGATTAAATAGTGAAGCTAGTGTATAGTTACCGAACTTAATTGAAGTGTAGATTTAGCACCTCTGAATTGGGTAATTTAATGTAAGCATTCAGCTATTAGCATTTCCGTTTGTCATGCTCCGCAAACAGCTATCAGCTTTTATTTGAGTCAAGCAAAGACTAAGGTTAGCTGACAGAAATATTTCATTTCCTGCGGAATGCGGAAG
>NZ_JAAHHG010000205.1 GCF_010692555.1 Okeania sp. SIO3B5
GTCTAGCTTACTCCCAACAGAAGTATAAATCAGCAGAAAAGAAACCTGACTTATCAGAACTACAAAAGCTTTTTATTACTCAAGCTAAAAAGACTGAAGAAAGAGAATGGTTGTCAGAGGTTTCTAATATACCATTGCAGCAATCATTGAATGATTTAAACCAGGCGTTGCTCTAACTTTTTTAAATCAACTCAAGGCAAGAGAAAAGGTAAACCTGTTAAACCTCCAGATTGCTTCGTTCCTCGCAACGCTCCGCGATTTAAAACTAGAAAGTCAAAGCAAACCGCTAGGTTTACATGCATGTGGGTTTAAAGTTGGTCAACATAAAGTCTAGAAGCGCCAAGATTGGAAAGCTGAAAATTGTATCGCCTGTGAGAATTACCTACTGCTCCATCATCAGTAACT
Source organism: Okeania sp. SIO3B5 (assembly GCF_010692555.1). Taxonomy (GTDB): domain Bacteria; phylum Cyanobacteriota; class Cyanobacteriia; order Cyanobacteriales; family Microcoleaceae; genus Okeania. The sequence goes on from NZ_JAAHHG010000205.1 coordinate 406, forward strand.
ATTGTCAAAGATTGTAGGGGCGATTCGCGAATCGCCCCTACTAGATATTTCTTGAGTTTCGTAGTAGAAATACAACCAGAAATCTTACCTCAAACTGATAATTCAGTAGGTATAGATTTAGGTATCAAAACCTTTGCTACATTTAGCGATGGTAGGAAGGTTGATGCTCCTAAACCATTGAAAAAACGTATTAAAAAGTACCGAAAGTTAAGTAAGTCATTATCTAAGAAAACTAAAGGGTCTAAAAGGTATGAAAAAGCACGGGCTAGAGTGGCTAAGTTCCATGCCAAACTGAAAGATACGCTTGACAGATTTTCTGCATAAATTATCCACTGAAATAATTCGTGAAAACCAAACAATTGTTTTAGAGGATTTGTTTGCGTTTGCGTAGCATCCCGTAGGGAAGCATCTCCGTTGGAAACGTTTCTGGTATGGTTAAAAAGCGGTGCGACCCCGCGACGACGCCAGCTCGCTTGCGGAACGCGCACCAAGAGACCGTAAATTATCCAGAGCAATTTCTGATTTAGGTTGGAGAACCCATACGGACTTTTTTAGAAGGAAAAGCAGAAAAATATGGTCGTGATTTTAGAGTCATTAGTCGCCCTTGAGCCAACATCTCAAACCTGCTCATGCTGTGGGTTTAAAGGTGGAAAATTAGACCTTCAGGTGCGAGAATGGGAGTGTCTAAACTGTGGTGCAAAACATGTTCTTAGACGAGAATGCAGCAATAAATATATTAGTCGCGGGCGGGCAGTCCGAGACACTAAACGGACGCGGAGGCAAGCGTAACCCACCCCCATCCCCTCCCGGGAGGGGAGCAAGAGGGGTGGGTGCAGCAGCCAATGAAGTGTCAACCCGCCGAGGAGCTTCGGCTCAGTAGGAATCTCCGCACCTTTAGGCCGGAGAGGATGTCAAATTCCTAATACCTATTTTCTGACGGATTCTGCACCGAAAACTCTTTAACAGTTTATATCATGTCCGGTTGAAAGTTACATTTTGGAGGAAGGAAGGCAGAAGGCAGAAAGGAAAGAAAAGTTCAAAGGGAGAAGGTTTTTTTATCACGCTATTATCCGGACATGATATTACTATTCCCTATTCCTTTTTGTGATAGCGATCGCTTACTATAGATAACTTCACCATGTATTTTTTAGATATCCCCTAAGTTTCCCATTTTTAAATTCATCAATCTTCATAAATCTTCATGAAATCTATTAAGAAAAATTTACAAATGACTTGCAAGTTTAATTATTTAGATTAAAATTAAATCTGTATTGTAATATTAATAATTTATCACAAGATAATTGTTAGATTTAGATCGGGGTGTGATAATTTTTCAGGTGTTATTTAATTTGATAATCTAATAAATGTAACTTTTATAATTAGGGATAGTTAATTACAGCAGTTTCCAAAGTTATGAGGTACTTATGTTGATAGTTTTAGGGGGTAGATGAAGATGGGAATTAGGGTAGCGAACAAGCACAAAATATTTACCCAATTATACCACATTAGTCTGAAATATGCTGTATTTTAAATTATATAGTATAAAAAAGTCACCAAAAAAATTAGAAAAGACAATCAAAATAAAATTAAAATAAATCAATAATTTAAAGATAACTTTATAAAAAAATTAAAAGTTAAAATATAGGTGTTTAGTAAGCTATGAAACAAAATGAAGAATTGTGGAAAAATATTACTGAAGTAATGCCAGTAGCAATAGTAATTAGCCGTACAATTGATTGTGTGATACTTTTCAATAACAAACTCTTTGAATTCACCCTTGGACTACCTGGTCAAAAATTAATTGGTCGTCCCAAATCAGATTTTTACTGTAATCCTCAAGAATGTGAATTGTTGTTTGCAAATCTACATCAAGGAGGTGTCATGGGCGACCGTGAAGTATGCTTAAAAAAAGCAGATGGTACACTATTTTGGGCTAAGACATCAATGCATCCCATCAAGTTTAATGGGGAAAATGCAATACTGTCAATATTTTTGGACATCTCAGAACACAAATTTGCCCAACAGTCATTAAAAATACAAGCTTTAACTTTTGAGAATCTCTATGATGGGGTAATTCTTACGGATATTCATGGTCATATTATTGATTGGAACCCAGCAGCAACTAGAATGTTTGGCTATAGCAAAAATGAAGTTTTGGGTAAGACTCCAGGAATTTTGCACAAACCACAAGAAGCTTCTGTGTTAACTCAGGAAATTCTCAAGAAGATGAAGGAAGATGGGCGCTGGGTAGGAGAAATAAACTTCATTCGTAAAGATGGCAGTGAAGGCATTTGTGAAACTACAGTTGTGCCAATGCTAAATAAATCTCATCACATAGTTGCAACTGTAGGAGTTAATCGAGATATTACAGATCAAACGCAAAGGCAAGTAAATGAAAATATACTCTTAGACTGCCTCAAATCTCGTGAACGTAAACAAGCAGCAGTAGCATTGTTAGGGCAAAAAGCTATAGCAACATCAGATTATCATACACTTCTTGATACAGCTGCCATCATAGTTGCCAAAACGTTAAATGTAAAATTTAGCCAAATTCTAGAGTTGTTACCAGGAAATAATGCTTTGCTTCTCCGTGCTGGAGTAGGTTGGAAAAAAGGGTTGGTTGGTAAAGCTACAATTACTGCTGCCAGAGAAAAGTCTCAAGCTGGTTATACTCTTTTTGTGAATAAACCAGTTACGATCAAAGATTTTCGTGTAGAAACTAGCTTTTCTGGTTCTCCTCTCCTACATAACCATCACATAGTTAGTGGTGTGACTCTCATCATACCTAACTTAAAAATTAAAGCATATAAAACAACTAATAACCCTCATCTTACTCATCAAGCTTGGGGTATTTTGGGGGTTCATAGTTGTGAGTATCGAGAATTTACCCAGGATGAAATATACTTTCTCGAAGCGATCGCCAATATTATCGCAACTGCCATTGAGCGCCATGCTAATGAGGAATACTTGGAACTGATGAAGCGAGCTCTTGATAGCAGTAACAATGGTATCGTGATCACTGATGCTACTCAGCGAGATAATCCCATTATTTATGTTAATCCTAGTTTTAAACGCATTACAGGTTATGAAACTGAAGAACTAATTGGAAAAAATTGCCGATTTTTGCAGGGAAAATTCAAAAGTCAGCCAGCAATTTCTAAGTTAAGAAATGCCATTGTACATGGTCAAGAATGTCATGTTATTTTGCAAAATTTGCGGAAAGATGGCACAGTTTTTTGGAATGAACTATTCGTTGCACCAGTTTACAACTCTCAAAACCATTTAACACATTTTATTGGTATTCAAACAGATGTTACCGAAAGATTCCGTTGGGAAGCAGAATTATTTATTAAGTCCCAAGCATTAGAAAAATTTAGTTCTAGTCTCAAGCAACTACATAGAATTGCTACTTGTAATTACAATAATATAGAAGAACTTTTTGCTGATTATCTCCAAGCTGGTTGTGAAATTTTCGGCACGGATACTGGCGTTATTGGTGAAATCAAGGAGGAATTATATATTATCAGAGCTGTACAATCAAAGCAGGATTATTTTGTACCAGGCAGAAAATTTACTTTATGCGATACTTTCTGTAAAAGAGTAATTAAAGAAGAAAGAACAATCTGTATTGATGAGTTAGAACCCTCGGCAGCAAAAAGTATGCCAATAAAAGTATATATTTGTACTCCAATACTTGTAAATCATCAAATCTATGGTACTTTATGTTTCTTATCTCCCCAAGGAAGAACTAAAGAATTTGAATACTACGAACAAGAAATTATTGAATTAATGGCTCAAGGTATTGGCAGATTTATTAGAGATCATCAAGTAGAGTTGGAACGTCAGCAAGCTGAAGTGTTACTCCGAGAAAGCGAAAAACGTTACCGTCGTTTAGTAGAATCTTCACCAGCAGCGATATCAGTAATTTGGATGGAAAAGGTTGTTTATATCAATTCTGCTGGCGCTCAGTTACTTGGTGCAAAATCTCCAACAGAAATTATCGGTCAATCAATCTGGAAATTTGTTCACCCAGACTACATAGAATTAGAGAAGCAGCGACTGCAACAAGTTCAGGAACAAAAAGAACAAACACATTTAGAAGAAGAAAAGTTAATCACCCTAGATGGAAAAATCATAGATGTGGAAATAACTGGAATACCCTATACTTATTATGACAAGGCAGCAGTACAGATAATTATTAGAGATATCACTCAACGCAAACAAGCACAACAAAAACTGCTCCATGAGGCCCTTCATGATGCACTGACAGGTTTACCAAACCGTACCTTACTATTTGATAGATTAGAACAAGCACTGCGTAGATCTAGACAACATTTAGATTATGAGTTTGTTATTCTGTTTCTAGATTTAGACCGGTTTAAAGTAATTAACGATAGCTTGGGACATTATATAGGAGATCAACTATTAATAGCGATCGCTAAGATACTTCAGAGTTGCATTAAAGCATCAGATACTCTGGCGAGATTAGGAGGAGACGAGTTCACAATATTATTAGAGTATCCACCGGACATTAGCTATGCTGCCAGAGTAGCTCATAAAATTAATCAAGAACTTGCCAAACCTATTTATATTGAAGGACATGAAATTTTTACTACCGCTAGTATTGGCATTGTTCACAGTCGTGGAAATTTTGCCGATCATACCGATAAAAATCATCCCCCTATTTGTCCTATCTACAACAACCCAGAAGACTTACTACGAGATGCAGACATTGCTATGTATAGAGCTAAAGCGTCTGGTAAAGCAAGACATGAAGTATTTGATGTGATCATGCATGACCAAGCTATATCTTTGCTGGAGCTAGAAAATGACCTCCGACGAGCTGTAGAAATGATTAAACAAAATCCAGCTAATTCTCAATTTGTCTTAAATTACCAGCCAATTGTTTGTTTATCTACAGGTAAAATTACGGGTTTTGAAGCTTTGATACGTTGGCATCATCCAACTAAAGGCTTGATTTCTCCAGGGCAGTTTATTCCTCTGGCAGAAGAAACTGGTTTAATTGTGCCTCTAGGAATGTGGGTATTACGAGCTGCTTGTCATCAATTAACTATTTGGCAGCAAGAGTTTTTTGAACATCAACATCAAGAAAACTATTGTCAGTTTGCAGTAAATTGCACTCAAGAAATATCCTCAACATCTAACTGTTTATCTCAAGTCAACAATGGCAATGGCAATGGCAATGGCAATGGCAATGGCAATGGCAATGGCAATGGCAATGGCAATGGCAAATGCAATTCTAATTGCCCTGCCTTTAATTCTACTTGTGAATTTCCTAACTACAATTTGACTATGAGTGTTAATCTTTCTAGTCATCAAATTTCACAACCAAATTTAGTAGAAGAAATTGAGGAAATTTTGCAAGCAACAGACTGTAAACCTCATTGTTTGAAACTTGAAATTACCGAAACAGTGATTATGGAAAATGTGATTTTAGCAACCACAGTATTGAATCAATTGAAGAATCGAAATATTAAATTATCAATTGACGACTTTGGTACAGGTTATTCATCATTAAGTTATCTACACCAATTCCCAATTAATAGTCTAAAAATCGACCGCTCTTTTGTTAGTCCATTAGACTCAGATGTTACTGGTCAGTCGTTAAAAATTGTCAGTGCCATTATTGCATTAGCTCATAATTTAGGTTTAGAGATCGTTGCAGAAGGAATAGAAACTCAAGAGCAAATGCAACAATTAAAGCAACTTAAATGTGAAAAAGGACAAGGATATTTATTTTCAAAGCCAGTTGATAGTTACCAAGCAACTAAACTACTTCGTAATTTTAACTATCATAAAATATTGCAATAGACATCTTCACCGAAAGGAGTCAGGAGTCAGGAGTCAGGAGTCAGGAGGGAAGAAAGAAGAAAGAAATAAGAGGAGGAAAAGGAGAAAGTTTTTTTTATCACTAATTATCCTGACATGATATTATTTGGTAATATTATTTCTGTTGAATTAAGTTAATAATTTATATAATTAATAGTGGCAATAATCAGTACATTTCCCAATATTTTTGTCCAAGTTTTTCTAGTCGGAGCATGGTTAGGAATTATTTTAATTTTTGCTGAAGTACTTAACCGCTTTGCCAAAGTAGATCCAGAAGTATCACGAAAAGTAGTTCATATCGGCACAGGTAATGTAATTCTATTAGCTTGGTGGTTACAAATTCCGGCATGGGTAGGTATTATGGCTGGAATTCTTTCAGCAGCGATCGCTTTAATTTCCTATCAACTTCCCATTCTTCCCAGTGTTAATAGTGTGGGACGCAAAAGTTTAGGCACATTTTTCTATGCAGTTAGCATTGGCATTCTTATTGGTTGCTTTTGGTTTATCGAACAACCTCAATATGCAGCTCTGGGTATTTTAATTATGGCTTGGGGCGATGGTTTAGCTGCTGTTATTGGTCAAAATTTTGGCAAACATCCTTATCAAGTTTGGGGGATGAAGAAAAGTTGGGAGGGTTCCCTAACTATGTGTTTGGTTAGTTATATTATTTGTAGTTTGATTCTTTTGGCAGTACAAGGCAATATTTGGCAAACCTGGGTAGTTGCTATTCCTGTGGCGTTAGGTGCTACTGCTTTGGAGACTCTATCAAAAATTGGTATTGATAATTTAACTGTACCACTGGGTAGTGCTGCTATATGCTTTGTGCTAAATCAATTGTTATAGGGAATAGTTCAACAATTAATAATTAATAATTAATAATTAATAATTAATAATTACCTCTTCTTTTCAAGGAGAGGCTTTAAACCTGAATTATTCGGCAAAGATAACTGAGTATTAGATATATAAATAATTTGAAATATTAACATTTTACATATTTGAAGAATTGGAAAAATTTATGCAGCACAATTTTTCGTATTTAATATAATTTTGCGTACCTATTTAATTGTCAATAAGTTTAACGTTAGTTAATCTTTTTTTACTGAAAGATGGGTTTAAAAAGGATTTCCTGAAAGGGTTTGCGGAGCTTTTGTCTACGGAAATGCTGTTTGCGGAGCATTCCGGTACGGAAAATACCGATGGCTAGTTAGGGCTTGCTGAAAAAGTCTTATGGGTGAAGGTAGGAGACAGGAGACAACCCACCCCTCGCCCCTCCCCCTCCCAACCCACCCCTAGCCCCTCCCAGGAGGGGAGGGGAAGACAGGAGAAATGGGAATTTGGAGGAGGTAGGAGCGGGCGTTTTTTCCCAAGATTGTGCTGCCCAACTCTTGAGCAAAATCCTGAATTTTTGAACCATTACCACCTAAAACCTCGCACTTTTTCCAGATCTAAAATTGCTCAAACCAATATCAGTCAATAAGCGCGATATTTAATCAGCAAACCCTAGTTAAAACTAATAAAATCAAGCCTCATTAAACAACCATAATCAATTTTGTTTCTAGTGAAACTTTAGGGATGTTGTATACAACATCCCTACATTATGATTAATTAATTGTGACTTGATATTATTAGTTCTGACAGAACTTATTTTTTTCTACTAAGCTAACAATTTTACGGAACTTTTTGTAAGTTGTTGCGCATTTAAACCACTTATTTGTTGTATGCTTAATTAAAAGGACAACCCTTATTACTTCTGAATTCTGACTTCTGAATTCTAACTTCTGACTTGCTAATAATAAGAGGTATTTTAAATGCGTTTTAGCTTATTAATCTGCCCAATTAGGTCCGTGATAAGGGTCTCCTTCAAAAGGATTTACACCAATCATTGGGTACATATCATCGCTAGGACCAAAAATGCGACTAATTGCTTCTGAGATATAAACAACAGCTTTTTCAATAGATTGGAAAATACTCATAATTGTTACCCCTTTTTTTGTCGTCAATAAAACTTTTATTTCCTTACACTTTTATTCTAGCTGCTTTTTCTCTGACTTGATGATAGTTGTAACATTTATTTGGAGCTTGTATCGTTTCGTAACTACTGACTATAGGGATCGACAGAAAATGTGAAGAATTATAGTTTTATATTTACAAGAATTTACTTTTAGCTGATACTTCACTAGGTTAAAACTCACAGGATTATCTATATTATGATTATTTTATATTTAAACTGTAGTATAACATAATTGACTCCAAAAGTATTAAATGCAAGGCTGATTATAATTAAAGTTACTATATCGATCACCAATAAAATTTTAGATACAGCCTTATCTGACTATAAATAACTTTAGAAGTGAAAGAAGTAGAAGAGTTACTAATAGTTTTACGGACAATTATCAAAATCACCTGGACAGATATAGTAAAAATTACTATAATTAACTAGCTATCAGCTATCAGCATTTCAGCTATCAGCTTTTTGACCTTGGGTTTATACCCCGGTAACTAATGGGCTGGATGGTTGAGTCGGGGTTGAAATCTCCGACGAAGGCTTCATTAATGGATAATGGATAATTACTTCTCCCTAAAAGGGAAAGGATTGACAAACGCCGAAAAAATTTATTCTCTTGGTCGATTTGATATGGTTAGGTAACCCATCCATCCCTCGACCACTTTTTTCCCCTTGAAAGGGGAGGCTAATAAAGCTGAATTATTTAATTATTCGGTAAAAAAAAGTTAATCATGCTGACCGCTGACCGCTGAGTGCTGACTGCTATTTAAAATCAAGAGCTTAGTTAAGAAGTTGTCCAATGACACAAGAAGATCGAGAACTTTCTCTCTCGCCAGAAGATTACAGTTTGTTAACAGACCTCTACCAATTAACAATGACAGCTTGTTATATTGGGGAGGAAATAGACCAACGACAAGCTAATTTTGAAGTATTTGTGCGAAGACTCCCGGTAGGTTTTGGCTATCTCATTGCCATGGGTTTAGCACAAGTATTAGACTATTTAGAAAAATTTCGATTTAACCCCGCACAAATTAAGGCTTTAAAGTCAACTGGGATATTTGCTAATGTGCCTCATAAATTTTGGTCGGTTTTGGCAGAAGCTAAATTTACTGGAGATGTATGGGCAGTACCAGAAGGAACAGCCATATTTCCGAACCAACCTCTATTGCGGATAGAAGCTCCACTTTGGCAAGGACAGTTAGTGGAAACATATCTATTGAATACTCTCAACTACCAAACTTTAATTGCCACAAAAGCAGCTAGAATGAGGGATATTGCAGGCAATGAAGCAAAATTATTTGAATTTGGCACTCGACGCGCATTTAGTCCCCAAGCTAGTGTTTGGGCGGCTCGTGCTGCTTTAGCAGGCGGGATGGATGCTACTTCTAATGTTTTGGCAGCTTTGAAATTAGGTCGTAAACCTGTCGGTACAATGGCTCATGCTTTGGTGATGGCAATATCTGCTGTTGAAGGTACGGAGGAAGATGCTTTTGATGCTTTTCAACGATATTTTCCTGAAGCACCCCTGTTGATTGATACTTACGATACATCAGCAGCTACCCGTTTATTGGCACAACGAGTTAAGCAGGGTGAAATACAGGTGAGTGGGGTAAGGTTAGATTCAGGAAATTTAGTCCAATTATCCCAAGAGGTACGATCGCTACTACCAGAAGTGAAAATTTTTGCTAGTGGAGATATAGATGAGTGGGAAATAGCTAGACTTCAGCAGGAGAATGCTTGTATAGATGGGTATGGTATTGGTACTAAGTTGGTAACTGGTGCCCCTGTCAATGGAGTTTATAAATTGGTAGAAATAGACGGCATTCCAGTGATGAAAAATTCTACGGGGAAAGTGAGTTATCCTGGTCGAAAACAAATATATAGATATCTGGAAAATGGTCAATTGAAACAAGATTATTTGGGATTAATGGACGAAGATGTATCGAATCAAACAGAACATCAGACTGATTCTTTCATAAAATTAATGTCACAAATAGTTAAAAATGGGAAAATAGTGCAAAAATCGGAAAATCTAGAAGCGATCGCTAAACGTACCGCCACTTCTGTTGCTAGTTTACCTCCAGAAATTCGTAGTCTAGAAAATCCTAATTTGTTACCAATGAAAATTTCTGATAACTTACGAAAGAAGGATGAGAGTTTGAAAACCACGTCTTTTTAAAGCGTGGATGAAAAACGAGCAGGCGATTTTAATCGCCTTAAAAAGCTGTCATTTCTTATTATTAATGTTATCACAAAAGCAAGGAGGTGAGAAAGATGTATGGATGCCAACAAGAGTTAATTAAAAATTCCGAAAATGTCCCGTTTTTAGAATACTTATGTACCACAGGAAATAAACTCATAAATTGTGGGATTTATTTGAGCAGACAATGGTATTTTAAGTTGGGTAAGACCCCGGGCAAGTACGATTTAGAAAAGAAGTTAAAATCCAATATAAATTATCAGTTTTTGTATTCTCAAGCAGCACAGCAAACTCTTAGGACAGTAGTAGAAGCATTTAAGTCATATAAAGAACTTTCTAAAAAGTACAAAAAAGGAGAATTAACCAATAAGCCTCAATTGCCTAAGTACCGTAAAAAGGGAGGAATGGGAATTATAAATTATCCCAAACAAGCTTTAAAACTTGAAAAAGGTAAAGTAAAAATACCTTTGGGAAGAAAGGTTAAAGCAGCATTTAGAGTTGATAGTTTTTTCTTAGACTTTCCCACTAATCTTGAGTTTAAAGAAATCAGAGAAATTAGGATTTTGCCCCGTAATGGTTGTTTTTATGTTGAATGGGTTTATGAGTTAAAAGCCGATCAACCTCAGTTAGATAAAGCCAAAGTATTAGGGATTGACCATGGGGTTGATAATTGGTTAAGTTGTATCTCCAATGTAGGGGCAAGCTTCATTATTGATGGTAAACATCTTAAGTCAAAAAATCAATGGTACAACAAACAAATTGCGAAAATTAAAGAAGGAAAAACTCAAGGGTTTTGGTCAAAGAAATTAGCGTGTATAACTGAAAAACGCAACAGGCAAATGCGCGATGCTGTTAACAAGGCAGCAAGATTAGTAATTAACTATTGTTTAAAACATGGCATTGGTCGAATAGTTTTTGGTTGGAACAAACGACAAAAAGATAGCATTGACATCGGAAGCAAAAACAACCAAAAGTTTGTACAAATTCCTACAGCAAAACTCAAAGAACGGATTAGTCAGTTATGCGAATTGTATGGTGTAGAGTTTATTGAAACCGAAGAATCGTACACCTCGCAAGCTAGCTTTTTAGATGGTGACTTCCTGCCAACTATTGGTGAAAAACCCAAAAGCTGGAAAGCATCTGGTAAGCGAATTAAACGAGGACTTTATCAAACTCAAAGCGGTTTGTTGGTTAATGCCGATATTAATGGCGCAGCTAATATTCTCAAAAAAGTAGCGACAACTTTAGAGTTTTCTCTCAAAGAAGTCAGTAGTGGCACTTTGATAATGCCTTTAAGAGTTCGTTTCTGGACTGCTTAAGAATCTGCGTGTCTTTAGACCGCAGAGTGTCAAACAAAAAACTAAAGAATTTAGAATTTAAAATTTAAAATTGTTGTAAGCATTTCCTCCGGAATGCTGCGCAAACAGCCGTCAGCTAGCCTCCTATCGGAGGAACTGCGTTAACAGCTATTGCTTTTAGTTGAGGATAAAAGCTTTATTAATTGTCTGACTACAAAAGTTGGCTCCCTTGCCCTTAAAGTCAGTTGTTAATTAATAATTACCTCTTCTGTAATAGAAGGATTAGTTAAAATAAATGACTTTTTTGGTAAAAAAGAACAGAAAAATTTGAGAATTAAAATAGGTGTATTAATTTCAGTTAATTATCAAGATTAAATTATGAATAATTCCCAAGTATTATCAGGTTTAATGGGCGTGTGTATTGGAGATGCTTTAGGGGTACCAGTCGAATTTTCTAGTCGCAGCGAAAGAACAATTAAACCTGTCACAGAAATGATTGGTTATGGTGTACATAATCAACCTCCAGGCACCTGGTCAGATGATAGTTCAATGACATTATGTTTAGCTGAATGTCTGTGTGAAGGATTTGATTTAGAAGCGATCGCCCACTCTTTTTATCGGTGGCGTTATGAAGATTATTGGACTCCTTGGGGTAAAGTTTTTGATATTGGAGGTACTACTGCTGGAGCTATTTCTCGGATTAAAAAAGGTGTCTCAGCAATAGAAGCTGGAGGTAAAGAAGAAAGAAATAATGGCAATGGTTCGCTAATGAGAATTTTACCTCTAGTTTATAACTATAAAAACGTTGAATTTCCAGAGTTAATTCAACAAGTCCATGACTGTTCTTGTATAACTCATGCTCATTTAAGGTCACAAATGGCTTGTGGTATTTATATTAGTATAGCTATTTGTTTATTAGAAGGTTTAGAAGTAAAGAAAGCATATTTACAAGGAATTAAAAATATTAAACAAATATACTCACAAGAAAAGTATGCAGAAGAGATATCTCGTTTCCGAAAAGTACTGGATGGAGAAATTGAAACTCTACCTGTAACCAGAATTCATGCAGGTGGTTATGTATTAGATACATTAGAAGCTTCTTTATGGTGTTTATTAACTACAAATTCTTTTGCCGAAGCCGTTCTCAAAGCAGTAAATTTAGGAGAAGATACAGATACAACTGGAGCCGTAACAGGAGGTTTAGCAGGAATTTATTATGGTATAGAAAATATGCCAAATGAGTGGATAGAAGTTATTGCTAGAAAAGATGATATAGTCAATTTAGCTACTCGTTTAGAAACTGCTATTTCATTAATGGATAATGGATAATGGATAATGGATAATTACTTCTCCCTAAAAGGAAGAGGATTGATCCTTAAAGAAAAAATTTATTTTTTCCCCTTTCAAGGGCAGGAGGCGAAATTAGCTGAATTATTTAATTATTAATTATTAATTATTCGGTAAGCATTTCCTGCGGAATGTTGCGCAAACAGCTATTAGCTGTCAGTTAGCCTCCTCCGGAGGAACTGCGGACTTCAGCAACAATCCTCTCTCCTTAAGGACAGTGTTTAATTAGGGCTTGCTGATTAAATCTAAAAGTATTTACAGATAAAGGTTTTAGCCTTTTTAGGGCCTTTAAAAAGTGTCTAGTTTTCAGTCTAAAACCCTCAAAAAGGAGCGTATTTTAGGCGCATAGTTGGGCAGAAAAATTATTCTTACAAAACTTAGCTCCTACCTCTTCTAAGTACCCCGTTCCTCCTGTCTTCCCCTCCTGGGAGGGGTTAGGGGTGGGTTGTCTCCTGTCTCCTACCCTCACCCATAAGACTTTTTCAGCAAACCCTAATTAAATTAAAATAGACTTTAAGGGCAAGGGAGGCAACTTTGTATAGTAATACAATTAATAAAGCTTTTATCCTAAACTAAAAGCAATAACTGATGGCTGATAGCTAATGGCTGACGGCTGAATGCTTACACTGCTATATTAGAAAAATGTCCGACTTAGGAATTGATACAAAATCAAAAAAAATGACTCAAATTGCTTTATTCGGAACCAGTGCCGATCCACCAACATCCGGACATGAAACAATTATTAAATGGCTCTCTCAAAACTTCGATCAAGTAATAGTTTGGGCATCAGATAATCCCTTTAAATCACATAAAATACCCCTAAAACAACGTTCGGCAATGTTATCAATTTTGATTGAAAATATTGACTCTAATAAAAACAATATTTCTGTCAATTCAGAATTAAGTAGTCGCCGTACTATAGAAACCGTTGAACGTGCCAGAAAAAAATGGGATAATGCGGAATTTACTTTAGTAGTAGGTTCAGATTTAGTCAAACAATTACCAAATTGGTATAAAATAGAAGAACTTTTGCAGAAAGTAGGATTATTAGTTGTACCTAGAAAAGGTATTACAATAGAAGAGGCAGATTTGCAAAAGTTAAGAGAACTAAATACAGGAGTAAAAATAGCTTCTTTAGAAGTTCCTAATGTTTCCTCATCCGCATATCGCGACCAAGGAGACCCAGCAATTATTACGCCTTCTATTAAAGATTATATATATCGGGAGCATTTATACAAATGCCAGGACGCGACCATAGAAAAAGTGTAAATGATAAAAATAATAAAGCAGACTTTAAAGTAGGAGTAGATAACGTAATTTTTTCCGTCGATACTCAACAAAACCGCCTATTGGTTTTATTAGTGATGCGACAAAAAGAACCATTTATTAACTACTGGAGTTTGCCAGGTACATTAGTAATACAAGGAGAATCTCTAGAAGCAGCAGCTTACAGAATTTTAGCCGAAAAAATTAAGGTAAAAAATCTATATTTAGAGCAATTATATACTTTTGGCGGTCCTGATCGTGACCCCAGAGAATCTATTTATAATTGTAGATATTTATCAGTCAGTTATTTTGCTCTAGTTAGATTTGAAGAAGCAGAATTAATTGCCGATGGAGTAACAGGTATTGCTTGGTATCCTCTGGAACAAATTCCTCAGTTAGCATTTGATCATCAACAAATTATTGAATATGGATATCTTAGATTAAGAAATAAACTTGAGTATAGTCCTGTTGCTTTTGATGTTTTACCAGAGCAGTTTACTTTGGGGGAATTATATCAACTTTATACAACTATTTTAGGAGACAATTTTTCAGATTATTCTAATTTTCGTGCCAAGCTATTAAAGTTAGGTTTCTTATCTGATACTGGAGTAAAAACATCACGGGGAGCAGGTAGGCCAGCTAGTCTTTATCGGTTTGATGTTGAAGCGTTTGCTTTGGTAAAAGATAAACCTTTAATGTTTATTTGATGGAGTTATTTCAGTTATCAGCTAATAGTTAATATGTAAGCATTCAGCTATTAGCATTTCCTAGGTCATGTTCCGCAAACAGCAATCAGATGCATGAACTTATGCAAGCAATAACTGAGGTTAGGTTATAGCCAATTTCATTAATGAATTTTAATTCTCCTTATCTGGCATCAGTTAACAGGAGGCATAAGAAGGCGTTGAGCCAACAAAACTTTAGAGACCTTTACCAGAAAATTGGGTTTAAAGCCTCGCCCATAAGCGGGCGACTTTTTAGTAGTTGATTTTATTTCAATAAATATGTTATCATGTATTTAGTTTAAGAGTCAAATGATGAAAGCTAGATTTAAGTATCGTATCTATCCAACACCGGGACAAAAATACCGATTAGCAAAGCTATTTGGTTGTGTCCGTGTGGTTTGGAATGATAGCCTGGCTTGTTGTCAACAAAAGTATAGATCGGGAGAAAAGAAACCTAACTTATCTCAACTACAAAAACAGTTTATCACTCAATCAAAAAACACTGAAGACAGAGAATGGTTATCAGAAGTTTCTGCGATACCATTGCAGCAATCTTTAAATGATTTAAATCAGGCTTATCAAAATTTTTTCAAATCAACTAAAGGTCAACAGAAAGGTAGACCTGTAAAACCTCCAGATTGCTTCGTTCCTCGCAACGCTCCGCGATTCAAAAGTAGAAAGTCAAAGCAAACTGCTAGGTTTACACTCGTGAGGATTTAAAGTTGGTCAACATAAAGTTTAGAAGCGCCAAGATTGGAAAGCTGAAAATAGTTTCGCCCGTGAGAGTTACCTGCTCCTCCATCATCAGTAACAGTAATCAAAGATTGTAGGGGCGATTCGCGAATCGCCCCTACTAGATATTTCTTGAGTTTTGTAGTGGAAATACAACCAGAAGTCTTACCTCAAACTGATAATTCAGTAGGCATAGATTTAGGTATTAAAACTTTTGCTACATTTAGCAATGGTACAAAGGTTGATGCTCCTAAACCACTTAAGAAACGAATTA
>NZ_JAAHHG010000206.1 GCF_010692555.1 Okeania sp. SIO3B5
CTTACTATAATATAAGACTTTGAGCTATTGGACACTTCCTGTGATTTGTAAATATGCCAGCGCACATTGCTATAGCTTTTTTTCCTCACCCCATCCCCCCATCACCCCATCACCCCATCTCCCCATCTCCCAAATAAGCTCTATATATCATAATTCAATTTCTTCTTCACCAGGTTTTAAGTCTTCTGACGGAGCTGTTTGTATATCAATTAACAAGCTACGAATGCCATCGACTCGTTCTGCAAGTTCAATAATTGTAGAACTTTGAAACACCATAGTGAGAGGAACATCAATTTCAAAGGTTTGGCGGATGCGAGATACTAATTGGGTAGCAAGTAGAGAATGACCTCCTAATTCAAAGAAATTATCTTCAATTCCCACAGGGGAAAGTTTCAGGACTTCCTCAAATATTTGTACCAGTTGATGTTCAGTTTGGGTACGCGGTTGTTGTTGTTGGCGAGCAGTCTTGCCAAAACTGGAATTCCCTCCAAAGAGTAGGTTAAGATTAATTTCCCCATTTTCCGTTAGAGGCATTTCTTCAAGTTGTACTCCTTCACAGTTAGTCAGGGTATCCAGACGATCGCGCACTTCTATATCTTGCCATGGATTAACTTGCCAATTTTGAGTTGGTGAGGTAAAATAAGCCGTCAACTGTTGTAAATTCTGACAGTTTGAGAGTAAATACTGGATGTAAGGCTTAGTTCGATCTAATCCAATTAAGCAATCGCCAGGTTTTTGACACAAGGTTGCTAAGAGAGAAGAAACTCCTTGAGAAGGGGCAATAGCAAAATATCCTTTGGCCTGACTGAGGTCTTTCATTTGATATCCTTTGCTCATTCCCGTTTCATCCCACATACTCCAAGACAAACAATAACTTTTGAGATTAGTATAGGTATTTTGATAATGACAAAAAGCTGTTTGAAAACTATTGGCTGCGGAATATGCACCCACGGTTGCTCCACCTAAGAACCCATTCACTGAAGCAAAGTGAATGAATAGACTGTCAGAGTTATTTTTCAGTAATTGATGTAATGCCCAAGTTCCTGATACTTTCGGAAGGAGCACTTCGGATATACTGGATTTTGTCTCTGATAATAGGGATTTTTCTTGTAACATCCCCGCTAGATGAATTATGCCATTCAGTTCACCTCCCCATTCACTTACTGTCTGAGAAACTAGATTTTGCAGTTCTTGTAAGTTACTAATATCTACATCCTGATAAACCAGTTCACCAGGTAATTGCTGCAACTGTTCGTATGCTTCTATCTTTTCTGGGTTGAGCAGCTATAAAGGAGTACGTCCGACTAATATTAATCGAGTTTGATACTGTTGCAAAAGATACTGAGCAAGTTGCACTCCTATCCCGCCAAGTCCACCACTGATTAGGTACACTCCTCCTGCTTGCAGCGGAACTTCTCGTTGACTTTCTGAAGCTAAATTTGCCGCCTCAAGACCGGAAATAAAGCGTTTTCCATTGCGATAGGCTATCTCCAAGTCTGGACAAGTTGTGCATAACTCTTGCCACAAATAAATTTTATTCTCATCTGCTTCATTCACAGGGAGATCGATGTGACGACAGCTCAATCCAGGAATTTCCTGTACTATTGTTTTCAGTAAACCCAAAACAGTCGTTTTTTCATAAGCAATTTTATCTGTGGGTTGTACTAATTGACTGTTATTAGCAACAGAGAATAACCGCACCGGATGTTCTGTTCCTTGAATTTTGTCTAGAGCTTGAATTAAATACAATAGACTATACAGCCCTCGAACTTGAGCCTGTTCTAAAAGCTCTAATTCAGTTATTTCTCCTGTATATTCTTGATATTGAACAAGATGTAAGATTTGACTAATTGGTTTTTCCCTAACCGATATAGATTCAAGAAGTTGTTGATAATGTTCTGGATTATCTAAAGCGATCGTATAGCTATCCTCACTAATTTTAGTAAACTCAGAAGCTGCAAAAACTTTGATACAGGATTGATGGTACTTAGTTAATTTTTCTGATAAGAAACTGCCTAACCCCAGAGAATCAAACAAGATTAATGAAATACCTGTCTGAGGCTGAAACTTGACAAATTCTACTTCTTTTTCACGCCAGACTTGCTGATAAAACCAATTAGGAATAGTATTGTGGTTTTCGAGTAATAGATCGACTTCTTTTAATATTGAGTTAAACCCTCCTGCTTCAAACTGCTGTTTCAATTGCGAACGCTGAATTTTACCAATAGCAGTTTTAGGAATTATCTTAGGTTCTACCGGAATTAAATAATCGGGATTAACCCCAATAGATTTTATTACTTGAGAGCGAATCTCTTTTAGAAGATTTATCTTTTCTAGCTCTGTCATCATTTTATAACTAAAAAAGATAGCTAATCGATCCGTATTTTCTTCACTCTGACGAACAACACAAGCCGCAGTATAAGAAACTTCTATCCCCTTCAATTCTTCAACGACACCTTCAATTTCATGGCTATAATAATTAATGCCATTAATAATAATGACATCTTTTTGTCTTCCAGTAATTGTTAATCGTCCCTCTTTGAGAAATCCTAAATCTCCTGTTTTAAACCAACCATCTTCTGTGAAAGCTTCTTGTTGCTTTTCAGGATCGTTATAATAACCACTGGTTAGTGTCAAACCTTGAATTTGAATCTGACCTATTTTTCCGGCTTCAATAGCTTGACGGAAAGTGGGTGCTTGTTCATATAGTTGTCTTCCCATATTTACATACTGGGAACCTTGGCCTGTAAATAGGAATGCTATTTTGGGACTTTCACTATTTGGTTGTCCTGAAAATACTCCTACTAATTCTGACTGAGTTTTCCACTCCAGCAGTTTCTCTCTTAATTCTGTAGGGGAAGAAGCGATCGCCCCTAGTCGATAATTAAACTGAGCGCGTCCACTGTTAGCTGTATAGCATACATCTGCTAGGGCTAATTCGGGATTAGTTTCTAGATAACTTTGATAATTACTGACTAAATCTTCTAGAGCTTTTTCTGTTTTCGCCGACAGAGTTAATAAATGCAACGGACGCTCTAGAGCGTCTTCACTTTTGCCTTTTGAATTTTGACTTCTGACTTCAATAGGAGCTTCTTCTAAAACTACATGAACATTAGTACCACTCATACCAAAAGAACTAACCCCCGCAACCCTTTTATCCCCTGATGACAACCAAGGAGTCAGTTGAGTCGGTACTTTCAAAGGCATATTTTCCCAATCAATATAAGGGTTAGGATTAGCAAAATGCAGATGAGGCGCAATTTCCTGATGTTGCAATTGCAAAATTACCTTAATTATACCTGCTATTCCTGCTGCAGCTTCTAGATGACCTATATTAGTTTTAACTGAACCGATATTTAAGAGATTTTCCCCTTCACGCCCCTCCTCAAACACCCTAGCTAAAGCTCTCACTTCCATAGGATCTCCCAAAGAAGTTCCTGTACCATGAGCCTCTACATAACTCACTTGATCGGGTTCTACTTTTGCTGCTTTCAGAGCTTTCTGAATCAGTTTTTCCTGAGCCAGTTTATTCGGTACTGTCATTCCGCTACTAGGCCCATCATGGTTAACAGCTGAACCACGAATTACTGCCGATATCCTGTCCCCATCCTTGAGTGCATCCGACAAACGCTTAAGTACCACAATGCCACATCCTTCTCCCCTACCATAACCATCAGCCGCAGCATCAAAAGTTTTACACTTGCCATCAGGTGCTAGAGCCTTTAATTTTGATAGTGCGGTTGTCACTTCAGGAGAGAGAATTAGTTGCACTCCTCCAGCTAAAGCTAGATTAGACTCACCTTGGCGTAGACTCTGACAAGCTTCATGGACAGCTACCAGAGATGATGAACAAGCTGTATCTATTGCTATTGATGGGCCTTGCAACCCTAAAAAGTAAGATAATCTACCTGCTACAAAACAAAATCCATTTCCTGTTGCATCGTAAGGGCTAATATCTTCCGCTCCTTGGCGGAAACCTAAATTAGCGTAATCATTTTGACCAATACCTAGGAACACTCCTGTCTGAGTATTTTCTAATTGTTGGGGGTTAATACTAGCTCTTTCTAAGGCTTCCCATGTTACTTCTAAAATCAAGCGTTGCTGTGGATCAAGGCGATGAGCTTCTCGATCGGAGATGCCAAAAAATCGTGGATCGAACTTATCTACTTTATCGATTAATGCTGCGTGACGGATATACATTTTACCTGGAGTCTCAGGATTGGGATCGTAGTAGAAATCTATATCCCAACGTTCTAGTGGAATCTCTGTAATGGAGTCTTCGCCATTGGATAACAATTCCCAGAAGCTTTCTGGTGTGTTAGCATTTCCCGGGAATCTACAGCCTATACCGATGATAGCGATCGCTTCAGTTTTTGAGCGCTCCATCATCAATTTGGTTTCTGTTTCTTCTTCTTCAGCAGATGGGTCAATTTCTATTGTCTTCCATCTCATTAATTCTTCTATATATAAGGACAATTTGGCAATGGTTGGATATTCGATGGCTATTGTCTCAGGTAACTTGGTTCCTAGTAGATTTTGCAGTCGATTTTTTAATTCTATTGTCATCAAAGAGTCCATTCCCATTTCCATAAAGCCTAAATTCACTTCTAGTAATTTAGATGAACTGAAACCTAGTACCTGAGCTACCTGCCTCCGAATGTATTCGGTTAAAATTTCTTGACGTTTCTCATTTGATGCTGCCTCTAGTTTGGCTAAAAATTCTGCATTTGTAGATGCAACCTTCAATTCTTGTGAAAGCTGGTACTGCTTAACTGGTGTCACTGGCTGACTTACTGCTAACTCCTCAAAAAATGGTATGTTTACATCAGCAGGCAGTGTTTGGAAAAGTTGAGACCAGTTCATAGGTACTACTCCCACTCCTACTGTAGGAGTACCTAATAGTAGTTCTAAAGCTTCCATTGCTTTCTCAGGTGACATAAAAACTAATCCCATTGCTTGGTTTTGTAACTTCTTAATTGTTCTCACCCGAGTTTCCAAACCAATTCCTAATATGAATCCCCAGTTAATTGTCATGGCCGGCAAGGACTGGGATTGCCGATAGTAGGCTAAAGTATGCTGAAAAGCATTGGCACTAGAATAATTACCTGCACCCCCTGTACCCAGAAAATAGGTTATAGACGAAAACATCACAAAAAAGTCCAAAGATTGGTTTTGACTCAAAACATGGAGATTCCAAGAACCTTCGATTTTGGGGGCCATCACCTTGATGAACTTTTGCCAACTATGGTGCTTCAGAATTGTATCATCTACAACCCCAGCACTATTAATTACTCCTTTCAACGGTGGCAGATTTTGTTCAATCTCAGACCAAACCTTACTTAGTGATTCCATATCAGACACATCTGCTTGTGCCACAATTACCTGAGCACCAGCTTGTTCTAATTCGCTCAACTGACTCTGAGTAGTCTCCTGAACTCCACTACGTCCTATTAATACTAAATGTCTCGCTCCCTTTTCTACCAACCAACGAGCTACAAGTAAGCCCACACCCCCTAGACCACCTGCAATTAAGTAGGTAGCTTCTTCACTAATAGTTAAGGGCTTATGAATAGTATCTTGGGTGTGGCGAGAACGCACCAACCTTGACACATAACGACTTCCTTGCCGGAATGCCACTTCATCTTCACTAGACTCTGAGTAAATTTCTGCCATCAGAGTTCTTGCTTGCTCTTGAACCTCTTGCTGCGGGTCTAAATCTAAACGCACACACTTTAGCTCAGGATGTTCTGAAGCAATTGTCTTTCCCATTCCACACAAAGAAGATTGAGCTACCCCTGATACAACAGGATTATTATCCGGTACTGCTTGCGCTCCTTGAGTAACTAACCAGAGGTGAGGGCAACGAGATAATTCTGTCTTGACCAATGCCTGCACTAACGACAAAGTCGTACCACATCCAATCTGGGATGCTGACGTTAATTCTTCCGTAGTCAAATTACCTTCTGGTGTTTCTAAACTCCAGCATTGAATCACTCCATACAAGGTTGCTGAGTGTGTTACCAACTGAGAAATAAGTTTTTGGAAATCTTCGGGGTTTTCAGGGTTAATCGTAAATTCTTCTGCCTCTATTTGTTGATATTCTTGCCCAGGTTTAACCAAAGTGCAGATTTCTCCTCGCGATCGCATTTGAGTTGCCAGATTTTCACCAACTCTTTGTCGATCTGCCAAAATTAACCAACTCTTGGGTTCGTCAGGTAAAGCTAGGGATGATGGGGTTGGTGAAGATTGAGCAATAATTACACTTTGCCCAAATTCTTCTTGGTGATTTCCCTCTATCTCTGGTAAAACAACTACTTCTGGAAAATTATTTTCTTTTAGGATTTGCTGCCATTGAGATGCCTCTAGTAGAGGATAGTTAGGTCGTAAATCAACATCTTGAAACCTCCACCATCCTTCTAATAGTCCAAATACTAAATCTAGGTACCTTTGACGAGATGTTGTTTCAAGTAACACTAAGATTCCTTCTGGCGCTAACAGTTGTCGAACATTTTCTAGAGTCTGCTGCAAAGATGTGGTAGCGTGCAGCACATTTGCTGCCACAATCAAATCATATTTATGAGATTCAAACCCCTGAGCTGTTGGATCTTTTTCTATATCTAGCTGTTGATAGCGCACAAACGGGTAATCCTGGAATTTTTCTTTGGCCTTGTTGATCAAAAAACTACCTAGATCGGTGAATACATATTCTGTTTGCAGAGGATTTAGACGGGGCAAAAGATAACTACTTGTTCCTCCAGTGCCAGCACCAATTTCTAATAACCTTACTCCTCTATCTTTAGGCAACTTTTCTAAAGCAGTTGATATCCCTTGCTGGACTACTGTATTCATTAATTGTGC
Organism: Okeania sp. SIO3B5; assembly: GCF_010692555.1. Lineage (GTDB taxonomy): Bacteria > Cyanobacteriota > Cyanobacteriia > Cyanobacteriales > Microcoleaceae > Okeania. Next base: position 6,859 of record NZ_JAAHHG010000206.1, read on the forward strand.
TTCGGATAATTCCTCATACACTTGGGTAGTTGTTGTTAGATCGCCTTCTGGGAAAACCAACTGTAGTGGATCTACTTTTCCTCTCAGCACTGCACTTAGTTGAGAACCACACCGCTCTAGTAAGGTAAGTAACGCCTTGCCTTGAGGGTATTGATTTCGTAAGGCATCAATTTTAACCTGTGGATTTGTTCCCAGACTTTTAACGACTTGCCAATGTTCTGTTGTACCTTGCAAAATTCCTTCTTCTGCGAGGATTTCTAGCAGACGGTTAAACAGTTGTCGATGTTGCGATACGACCTCCAGGTTTTCGGCTAAAGATTCACTAGAAAAACTTTCTCCATCGGGGAACGACCAGTTTATTTCTACAAATGCCTGTATAATATAATCAAGGCTCAAGGCTTCTAACTGGCTGACAAATTGACTATTGGTCTTGAAATCAAATTCTGAGGCTAATTCAGATACTAGAGGACGCAGTTTCAGGTCTATTGCTACTGGACTCAATAAGTATTCCGGTGGCAGTTCCCGACTAAAACTAGGTTGCGATCGCCACTCTATTTCATATAACCAATTACTGAGTTTATCTGCTTCGTTCTCCATCAAAGCTTCCCTTGTGACTTGCTTTAGTTGCAAGCCTTCCATTACAGCAATTGTCTCTCCTTTGCTATTCAGAAGGGTGATTTTGCCACTTAAGCTGTAGCTGTCTGTGTTGTTGTTAAAAAGTTTTGCTACAGATTCCATTGCCCACAAATTGGTATCAGGATGATCATATACTGTCAAGCGTTCGATTGATACTGGCATATAAACAGTCTGACTTTCCTCTTCCTTGATAGCAGCAGTAATCACCTGCATACCGACATCTAAAAATACTGGATGTAGTTGGTAGTTTGTCAAATCTCCTACGAGTTCCTCTGGCAACTGAATTTCCCCCATAGCTTTGCCTTCCCCACACCACAACTGCTTAAGACATTGGAAACTGACACCGTAGTCAATGCCGCGAGTGTGAAATTTCTGGTAAATATCTGTTACTTCTATCTGTTGAGGAAAAGTTTCTTTCAAGGCTTCTAAGTTCGCGACAGTAGGTTCACTATCTCTTTCCTGCTCTCTAAGTTTTCCTTCTATGTGGAGTTTCCAACTAGGCTGTTGCTGATTGTATTCTTGATCTGTACTGAAAATCTGAAATTGGTACGTTTGATTTTCCAATGGGGTGAAAACTGTTTGAATTGTCTTGAGTTTCTCTTCATCTAAAACTAATGCTCTTTGAAGTACTACAGCGCTTTTCATTTGAGTAGACCACAAAATTATTTTTGGCGCTTAGAGTAGGGAGTAGGGAGTAGGGAGTAGGGAGTAGAAAAATGCTTTTGGGTTGCCCATACTAACTGTAGTCTATCCATGTGAAAAGCGCTATAAAAAAATAATCCTTTACAGCGGTTTTCATTTCAGTAGACCACAGTAGGGACATTGCATGCAACGTCCCTACTGGGTTTTGGTTATGACGATGTGGTTCATCAATTTGAAAAGCGCTGTAAGTTTTCTAGCACTAGTTTTTGAGAACTGAATAGAGTCACACCAGCAGCTAATATCATCTCTAAATAATCAGCAGCAGTAAATATGACTTGATCGAAGACTCGATGGTACTTCAAGTAGAATGGTTCAGAAGCACTCAGTTGGGATTCAAACTGGATTTGTTGCTGTTGAATTGCAGAGTAGAAGCGTTTACCGAGTAAGGGGTGATAACTTGTATCTCTTGAGAAAAATCGACTTTTATGATGTGTCTTATCTATCTCTACCCAATATCTTTCTCGTTGGAATGGATATGTGGGTAATGTTACCTTCTGACAAATATAGTCAGAGTAAAATCCTGACCAATCTATTTTTACTCCTTTTACATACAATTTTCCTAAGCTGGATAGTATTTGTTGCCATTCACCATTCAAAAGCGAAGCATCCTCTGGCCTCCCCCTTTCCAAGGAGGACGGGAGGGGGATTCCCGGACGCAATGATGGCAACCATTCTCCCACATCTTCTGTTACACATTGCCTGCCCATTCCTAATAATATTGGTTTAGGTCCGATTTCCAGGAATATTTCATATCCTTGCTCTTCCAGAGTTTTCATACTTTGGGCAAATCTTACTGGTTGACGCACATGACGTACCCAATATTGTGCAGTCGTTATTTCTGTATCTAATTCACCAGTAACATTTGATATTAGTGGTATTTTTGGTCGATTATAGGTGATTTTACTGGCTACTGCTTCAAATTCTGTTAACATTGGTTCCATCAATGGAGAATGAAAAGCATGAGAAACTTGCAATTGCTTAGTTTTAACTCCTATAGCTTCTAAGTTACTACAAATTGTTCCCATCGCTTCACTTTCACCAGAAATTACTATACTTTCTGGTCCATTGAACGCTGCTATTGTCACCCTAGAACTATATTCTCCTATAGCTTCTGTTACCACAGATTCTGATGCCCTTACTGACACCATCACACCACCAGGGGGTAACTGCTGCATTAACCGCCCCCGCATGGCAATTAATTTCAGACCATCTTCTAAACTAAATACTCCTGCCACACAAGCTGCCACATATTCTCCTACGCTGTGGCCCATGACTACATCTGGTTTAATCCCCCAGAATTCCCATAACTTGAACAAAGCATATTCAAGAGCAAACAGAGCAGGTTGAGTATAAGCAGTCTCAGCCAATAACGATTCACTATCTCCAAAAATCACGTCTAGCAGCGATCGCCCTAATTCTTCTCTCAATAAAGCATCACATCTTTCCAACTCCTGACGAAATAGGGGTTGTGTCTCATAAAGTTCACGTCCCATTCCCAGATATTGAGAACCTTGCCCTGTAAACAGAAAAGCTACTTTCACTGCTTCTTCTGTACTTTGACTCTCAATTTCCTCTATTCCAAACTCCAATAACTGCTCTACCATTTCTGCCACAGATTCTCCCACCACAGCCAAACGATGCTTTAAGTGCGCTCTACCTGTATTGGCACTAAAACTTACATCTGACAAAGCTAAATCAGAGTTCTCCTCTAGGAAATTAGCATACTTTTTCGCCAGTTCTAGCAAAGCTGATTCTGAATTAGCTGAAAGGGTAAGAATGTCTATCGGCCGTTCTATTTTTTGCTTTTGACTTTCTAGCCCAGCTTTCCCTTCTGCCTTTACTCCATACAGAGTCTCAGTATTTTTAAATGCAACTGGAGCCTCTTGCACAATAAGATGAGCATTTGTACCACTAAATCCAAATGAACTCACTCCTGCTAACCGAGGCTTAATAATCTCCTGGGTTATCCATTGTTTGTTCTCAGTCGGAATAACTAAGGGCATCTTCTCAACTCTAATCTCCGGATTAAGTTGCTGAAAATGTAAATGACGTGGAATCCTCTGATGTTGCATTGACAAAATTACTTTCATCAATCCCGCCATACCCGCAGCTGCTTCGGTATGCCCAATATTTGTCTTAACTGAACTCACTATCAATGGATTATTTAACTCTCGCCCTTCTCCATACACTGCTTCTAATGCCTTTAACTCCACTGGGTCCCCTAAAGCTGTGCCAGTGCCATGTGCTTCTATATATTGCACATCATCAGGTGATACTCGAGCCTCATCTAAAGTCTTTCTTAGCAAATCCGACTGAGCTTGCCTATTAGGAGCGGTTAACCCATTACTAGCTCCATCCTGGTTGATAGCACTTCCCCTGACAATCCCTAGAATTTTATCTCCATCTTCTATCGCTAAACTCAGAGGCTTTAGTACCACTACCGTACGAAAAAAACTGTAGAAAAATGAAACAGCCTTTATCTTGATATTGGATTAACCAACACTGGCGCTCTCGGCGCAGCTCACTATTCCCTCGGCACTAAATGCCTCTGGGAATTTCTTGTCTTATATCTGAATACTGCCATTGATGTCAGCATTTATCGCTTTACCTGTTGAACTTCTAAACAAACCACGTTTGACTCGTTTTCCCACATACAATTCATGCTTACAGGGCAATTCCAGGTCAAGTGCAGAAGTTTTACTGGTATAACAATCTTGCTGTTTCAATTACCTTGATTCCTGCCAATTGACATTTATAAGTTATCTGTTCAATTAGCTTGGAGTGAGGTATTTGGGTAAATTTTTGGTTGTTGATTTTGCCGATGTTTGCACTTTGTTTCCAATTATCATTTTTTCCAATTACTACAGTACCAATATTATTAGTCACTAAATAATTGACGACTAACTTGCTGGTGTTATGCAGGTAATTCTCCACAAAACGATTTCTACGATAACTCAATGCTTCAATATATCCGACTGGTTTTTCTGTTGCCTTTGAGATGACTTTGGTACTTGGCTTTACGCTTATTATACAGTTGATTGACACTTTTTAGTGGCTTCCCGTTAACCAGCAAAGGTTTCACACCAGGCTTGGCAAGTAGATAGAGCTACTAATCTATCAATACCTAAATCTATTCCTGCTACATATTTTGAGTTTATTTGTGCAACAGATTTTTTTTCATAGACTACTTCAATTACATAGCAACCAGTAGCAGGTACTATCCTGACTTCGATTACAGTATCCACAACTACAGGTATTTTGATATCACTCATGGATAAGTGACAAATACCATCTTTTAGACTTGCTCTATAGACTGATTATGCATGAATATATAACTACATTTCTACCTTTGGTTTTGTCCTTATACTTTGGTATTTTAGGTTTACCTAAAAACTTTTGTGGATATGCGTGACCATTCTTTGATCGCTTGAAAATAACCACGCCAAGTTGTCACCAAGCATTTTATTATTTGTTTTGATACTTTAGTTGGTAATGCTCTGTAAGCATCGCTATCTTTGGTGGCGTGGTACAGTCTAGTTAGTGAGAGACTTTTACCTGTTGTGAAAAAATGCTGACGACAGTGATAGTTTGCTAAGTTATACAGATTTTTTGACTTAAAAGCTAATTCATCACACACCCGCCACAAAGTTATGTGTTCGTCTAATTATATGTCTGTCAACAACAATCAATTGTGCACTAACCCTCAAATTTTGCTGTAGTCACGTGTGACTACTATCATGGTCAAAATCATTTATTGCCTAAATTTAGGCTTTTTATTAACTATTTAATATTACAATACTTTTCTACATTTGACAACTATTTTCTACAGTTTAAGTTTAACAGTTAATTACCCCACATCCTTCACTCCGGACATAACCATTTGCTGCTGCGTCAAAAGTTTTGCAACGTCCATCGGGAGAAAGCATACCTGCTTGGGAATAAGTTAGGCTCAATTCTGGAGAGAGGATCAGATTTACTCCTGCAGCTAAAGCTAGATTGCATTCCCCTTTCAACAAACTTTGAGCTGCTAGATGTATTGCTACTAAGGAACTTGAACAGGCAGTATCCACACACAGAGCTGGCCCTTGTACTCCCAAAAAATAAGCTAGACGACCTGCTGCTACTGATGATGAGTTACCTGTGCTAAAATAAGCTCCCAACTCATTTGGTTGATTTTGTTTGACCATTAATAGTTCGTAGTCATGAGAAATCATACCTACAAACACTCCTGTCTGTGTACCTACCAGTGAATCTGGAGCTATTCCTGCTCTTTCCAATGCCTGCCAACTTTCTTCCAGTAAGATACGATGTTGAGGATCTGTACCGCTCGCTTCTCGTGGAGACATACGAAACAATGGGGCATCAAAATAATCTACCTGGTCTAAAAAACCACCAAACCGACTTCCATTTTGCTCTTCTCCATTAAGCTCTAAATAATGGTCTATATCCCATCTAGTTGTTGGTACTTGTCCAATTGCATCTTTGCCCTCAGATAATAACTGCCAAAAATCTTCCGGGCTATTAACTCCTCCAGGAAATCTACAAGCCATACCAATAATTGCTACTCCTGACTCAGGCAGTACTTGGTTGCTATTAACTCCCTGCTCTACCTCTGAAATAGTTTGTCTACTAATCTTGAATTCCTGGGATCTTGCATCTGTTTTTACTACTAATTGTTTATCTGGTTTTGAAAGTAGGTTCAATTGCTGATTAAAATATCCCCCTAAAGCTGCTGCTGTGCCATAGTCGAAGAATATTGTTGAGTCTAATTTCTTTCCTAAACCTTTTTCTAATAAGCTTCTGAGTTCTAGTAAATCTAAAGAGTCTAAACCCATTTCTCTAATTGGGCGGTTGTATGAAAAAGCTGAACTCCGTTTTTTACCAAGTATTTTTTTAATTGAGTTTTCTATAAATACTGGAACATCCTTGACTTTTTCTACATCCACCTTTTGACTAGGAGACTCTACTTCTGTTTTCTTCTCTTCTAATTGCTCAGTTAGTTCATATTTAATCAGCACACCACTGCCTTGATTATCTGAATCCTCTGGCCTATAGTTGGGGACAATATCTACTATTGATGCACCTCCTCCTACATGAAACCTGAGTATGGGGTCTAATATTTCTCCTGTGTTATTGCATTTTTCTATATATTCTCTCATTGACATTTGAGGATTATTGTGATAATATCTGCAACGAGTTACTCCTGCAACCTCTTCTATACCTCCCTTTAAGGCTGCCCATTGTAGTGTGAACTTTCGTAACTGGTCTCCCCATCCCCTTCCTTGTATCTGAGGATGGATATTCAGACTCAAAAATTGCAGGACTTCTCCATCTGGTGTTCTCAGAGAGCCTAAATTCTTAAATTTTGATGATTTGAGGCTTTCCAGATTTTCTATCCTTTGTGTGTAAATTACCCCTACTACTTCTTTATCTACTTCTAATACTAAGTGGTTTTTGGGTGAGTCTTTAATTCGTTGCTCTATTAAACTCTGTGAACATTGCAAATGTGGCTCCCAGCATAGCTTCTCTAGATTCATTAAAGCGGAAATATCTTCTAGTTGTGGATGCCTAATTCTGTAGGTTCTCTTTTCAAAATTGTTTAACGTGATTCGGGTAAACGGAAATACTCTAGGATATTTGCGGAAAAATTGGGTCTTAGGAAATAAACCTACCTCTGCTGCTGCCATCAAGAACACATCTGCTTCTACTAAATGTTGCATTGAGAAAGCATGATAAGCATCAAAATGTAGAGATTCACTTTCATCTAAATATTTTTTAACTATTCCTGGTGTTAAACTGTGTACTTCTAAAAGCAATAATCCATGTCTAGTTACTATTGATGACCATCTTTCTAGATGTTCTACTAAACTTTGTACTGCTATGTGAGGCGGTATTAGTTTTCCTTCAGTATCTACATCTACTACTTGATAATCTAAGTGAGACCGTGTTTCTGCTTTTTCTATGTCTTGGGGAGCTATAAATGGTCTATCGTGGTCTAAAAATGAACGAATATGTAATACTTTTTCTGGCTCTATTCCTTGTGCTTTTAGTTGCTCTAATAATTTTTCTGGCGCTCCTATATCTCCTGGAATTAGTAGATGGGGAATTTCTGCTAAATTTTCACCTGTGACTTCTAGTGCTTCTTGATTGTAGTCTGCTCCTACCATGATGATAGGATATTCTGTTAAGACTTTTCCCCTAGCAGAGAATTGTTTGATGATTTTATATATTCGTTTAAGTAAAGTTCCATCCCCACAGCCCATATCTACTATATAGCTTGGTTGCTCTTCTATTGGCTGTTGGTTAAATATAGATATAATTATTTCATCTGTGTCGGCAAAAAACTTTTCGTGTTGAAAGCCACTGGCTACTACATTTAATGTTCTATCTAGATGTCTTTCGTTTTTTGTCTTGTCTCTTTCAAATACTTTCTGAGGATTTCCAAATAGTAATTCTTTCATCTGTGACAGCATAGGAGCATAAGAACCTGTTATTCCTAAGTTTAAGGATCTGTCACTCATAAATCTACCTATATCTGTTAAATATAGCCCTTCTGTTTTTTCTTCTGCCCATCCTAAATTGATGAATAATGTAGATAATTCTTGTTGGACTGAATCTGTTAATGTGTTGAATAATTTTTTTGATTCATCAAGTAAATTTTGTTTCTTGAGTTCTAACAGTAGGGGGATGACTAATACTCCATCTAATAAATCACTTAGTAATGAGTTTTCTGTGTCCCATCTACGACATGAAAGATTAATCCAACTGTTAATTCCTGCTTCTACTTCTCCTTTTAAATACAACTCAAATGGATATTTATATAAGCTCATCAGAGCTTTAGGGATGATTTGATGTTGTTGACTTTGTTCTGTTAGTATGTATGCCCCTGTTTGAGAGCGATACAGGAATGATAGTGATTCTAGCAGTCGCAGAGCTACCTTTAGATGTCCACTATTGGCTGCTAGATATTCTACTATTTCTTCAAATTTGAGTGATTTTTTCTGTGATAGTAACTCGAACACCCCCGCTTCTGAACAGGTACAAATTACTGGTACAGCTACAAACCCATGAGCATAACGATTTATCTTATCTAGCATTGATTTATCCTAATTTCATGTAAGTTGTGGTTTGATCTAATGGAAAAAAGTCAAATTAACAGGACTTACGCAAAGATGCTATATGTAGCGTAGTGGTTTGTGGCTACACTAGGGAGCGAAGTTAAATCCGTCATCAATGTGAACTATCCTTGTCTTATCATTGCTGATTTATAGACCTCTTTGTGCTAACCATTGCTTGATTAGGATCAGCACTTTTTCCAAGGATTCTTTGTCCCTTACAGTAACAATGAAGTCATCTGCATATCTTATGATGTCTAGCTTTGGCTTGATTTTTTTAACCCACATTCCGCTTCGTTGATCGGGGGGTTAAACAGATATCTAATTTAACCAATGAACGATTACTTGACATACTCCCCGGCGTAAACGCACGGGGATTCTCCTGAAACCAGGATTCTTGGTTTGCGCTCCGCAAGGCTACGCCAACAATGAGTCTACTTAAACTAAACACCTTACGGAATCTAGTCCAGAGATGGTTCTCACGCCTGCGCGTTCGCTCTATTGCCTCTTTCAGAGGAGCTGCGCTATCAAGAGCCTGTTCCCGTATGCCCTACGGTACAGTTTAAACCTAAAAAAATTGGTTCTCTGGTACTTGATGCTTAGAGCAATTCCTAAGCACAAGCATTCGGTGTGCATGCGCCCCCTAGCTCTAGTTTTCAAGGTGCAAACGCTACAAGGAACGGTAGCTATAGGTTTTTAGAGCGGTTGAATACCTTTCCGCTCTTTTAAGCATAACATAAAGTCCCCCTAAAAGGGGGAGGCTTTAAACCCAATTTTTCGGTAAT
>NZ_JAAHHG010000207.1:0-11622 GCF_010692555.1 Okeania sp. SIO3B5
TAAAAATAGCGCCCGACACAGCGGCACCCCCGTCTCCCTCCATTCATACATTTTGTCGTAGAACAGTTGCAGGAGCTGATAGCGAATGCGGACGTACTTGCGACAGGCAACCATCACCTGATACCCCAGATCGTTTTCGGGGTAAGCGTGGACATAGTTGTAAGGTTCTTGAAATGCCTTGGTGTAACCGTTGTAATGGTTGCGATACCAAGGTAAAAAAGCCCCCATCGTCATCCACCGAGTCAGCAATTCCGGGGAAGGTTGACCGCCTTGTATGACTCCTGCTCCCAGTACCTCACCTCCTGGGGTGTCCCCGCAACTGCCAAAACCGCCGATATCGCAACCCGAAAAGGGCTGACCGGACATTCCCCAATTCAGCACTTCGGGGATGTTAATCTTCAAAAAGTCCCAAGAAGAAGCTGAATCCCCCGTCCAATACGCGGCGTGACGATGGGTACCTGCATATCCACCACGAGTAACGATAAAGTTGCGTTTGTCCTTGTTGTAATGACCGTCCGGCAACTGTTCCTTGACTTTGGTCAAACCCGCGTTCGTCGCTTCAACTAAGTTGATGGCAAATGCATTATGGAACGTGGCGTTGGGTTGTTTCGTACCGTCCAAGTACGTCATCATGATGTTGAGCGGCAAGGTCTTATAATGAGCGTCACCGTCAGCACTGGGAACGACCGCAGGACAGGTCATATCCTGCCAAATCATATCCAGTCCCTGGTCGATCAAAAACTTATACTGTTCGCCCCACCATTCTTTAGCAGATTCTTTGCCCATGTCTGGATAGTGACCGTAGGTTCCCAAGGGCGTATGATTGGGCTGTCCGCTACAACCGGGATCGTAAGGCGGATTGGGGGATGGATAAGGGTTGAAACCCGTATTGCAACCGTAGTTTTCGTTCGCGACGAAGTATTGGGCGTTGATAGCGAATTGTTGGAGGACTTCGACTTTATCTAGATCGGGATGTTCCTTGGCATATTTGGCGTATGCCTTAGCGAGGAGTGGATTGTTGGCGATACATTTCTCGGCTTTATCTGGATTCTCTTTAGCATCTTTGGTACATTCCCAGGCAGCCTTGGCAAATTCTACTGCGCGCGATTCGAGATCGCTAAGTGGGGGAGCAAACTCGTTGTGAACGAAAGCATCTTGACTGTAGCCCGACTCTAGACCCCAATAGGGTTTTGTTTCGCCCAGATCGTTTTCGGGGTTGGTGGTGATGATGCCCGTGATATTGGTGCTGCACTTAAAGCCGTTCTCATGCAGTTCCTGAAACATCTCACCGACCTGAGGGAACTTGAGATTGCTAACGGTAAAGGTACGGTAGTTGTCTTGAAAGTCTACATCGATGTGCAAGCCATCAATAGGAAACTTATTGGCACGATAGCCGTAAGCGGCAGCTAAGAGACGACCCCGATCGTAGTAGCCGTAACACCCTTGCTGAAAGCCGAGGGCATACATCGGCGGCATAGCCAGTCCGGTGGAGCCAGTGTTCCCACTAAAAGCCCCTGTCAGAGTGATGTACTGCTTGAGTGCCCCAGCAATATCATCCCCTGCCATGAAATAGTAGCTCATTTCCCCATACAAAGCCCCGAAGTAATACCGACCATGCATATTGTCGGTATAGTCGTTGCTTTGGAGGTTGTAGTAGCTTTGACCAGGGTTGTCGTGGAAGATCAGGTAGGCGTAGGGACTGCCGCCGAAATCACCGGTTTTCGGCGGACTGGGGTTCCATTCTAGTAAAACGGGTGTGGAGTTGTAGAGGGGTTCGCTGACGTTAAGGGGGCCGGGTTCATTGTTTGCGGGAATCACCGGGTAGAAGTCCCCTTGTGCTTCGTTAGGTCCGTTGTACTCAAAGTTGTCATAGTTGAAGAAGGTCATGGTGGAGAAGTTCTTGTCGAGATTAACTCCTCCTTTTTCACCAAAACCGTAGTAACCCGCTCCCGGAATAACCGACTTGAAACAAGCAGTAACTTCTTGACCGGGAATATAAACAAGATTGTAGTCGTAGGTATCTTGATTGATGACCTGGGACCCCCGGTAAACGGCAATTCCGTAGGGTTCGAGACCAATGCGCAAGGTAATTTTATCGAGGACAATGTTTAGGACCCGAGCGCCGTCGATCACGGTTTCTTGGTAGTTCACTGCGGTGTCGCCTAAGTTGCGATTGACGACAGCGTAGGAGCTGTTGGTTGAGTAATCCGAAGACCGGGGATTAAACCGAACTTGGAAAGCAGCCGGACCGAGGATGTAGATTTTGACAGAAACGCCGTTGTTTGCGGCTGTCAGGAGAAACGAGTTCTCCTTACTGTCGTAAGACCACTCGGCAATTTTGCCTATACTTGTCCAATGCCCATCGGCAGGGGTAAACTCGTTTACTTGTACGAACGTATAGTTGATTTCGCTCATTCTATTGACCTTATATTCAAGCTTATTTACGGTCTGAAAACAACGTAACCGTTTGACGGGTATGCCAAAAAGTCAATTGGTATAAATACTGAAAGGTAAACTAACCAAAAAGGCAGACATCGTATCTTTGTTCCAGCAAGAACTGGTTTTTGTGATAATTATTCAACACTTATAGTTACCCTTTTTGGCAATGACAATCCACTCTGCGTGAGTCACACATAAGGACATATTAAGCAAACTGACGTTTGACTATGAAGGTAGAATCAGGCGAGAAGGTATCCACTCAATATGATGGGGAAGGCAATTATTATAGCTGCCAACACCAACAATCATGAACTAACAGAATAGTGATACGGCTGACGCCACCCTCCGCGAACGTAAATAATAGTTGCCAGAGAGGGAATATTACCTATATTTGAAATGCGTTGTTCGCACCACTGTTCTCTTTTCCCTATCATCACCATAAGACTTTTTCCGCAAACCCTAATTAGGCTGCGAGAATTTCATAATAGTTGCACAAAGAAAATACTTCTTTTGAATGTTGTTCTCTGAGTTATTACTAACCATAACTTGCACCAAAAAAAAAATACAACCCCAAAACTTCATGGGGAAGTTAATATGATTTTTTAGGCAACTTCATGGAGAAGTTAATATGATTTTTTAGACAACTTCATGGGGAAGTAAACAGGGCAAACGCATCTTATTTTGAAGTCCTAATATCATGTTCGGTTGAATACTTACACTTTGGAGGAAGGAAGGCAGAAGGCAGCGGGAGCTGGAGGCAGAAGGGAAGAAAGGGTTAAAAGGGATAAAGTTTTTTTATAGAACCCATTTGGTATCTTCATAAATATCAATAGGACTTACGCAGATACGCTATATATAGTACTTTTAACTATTGGACAATAGTTACTGGACTCTATACATAGTGTCTTTGCGTAAGTCCCGATCAAGTTTTTTTGAGCTAGGAGTCAGGAGACAGGAGACAGGAGACAGGAGGTAAGAGGGAAGAGAGAAGATGTGGGGAGAGATAATACAAAAAATTCAACACTTCTTCAGATGATTTTTTCTCAAAATTGATGCGCGAAAAGACTTGACTACCACAATTATATAGATCTCAAATGGGTTCTATAAGTGATTATCCGAACATGATATAACAGGGCAAGGATGTTAGGATTATGAGTATTTATACTTATCACTTCTCTAAAGCTTAACCGTAGAAGGTTCCAGAATTTAGATGCGTTTGCCCTGGGGGAGTAGGAGAGTATTTTTCAAGCTTTTTTTGTATTACCCCTATTCCACTCCCAACCCATAACTCAAAAATTTAATCACAGGCAAAGATGCGATCGGGGGTTTTATAAAGCAGAGCTTAGAAAAATTCACCAAAATTGCCAATATTGACATCATTAATATTACTACCTGGAGTTACATCAACAACTGGATCTACAGTAGTTTGAGAGAAACCAAATTTTTGTACTTCTCGTATTGTGTAAGTATTGGGAGGTAAATCCTCAAAAGAATAGAAACCAAATTCATCAGTTATAGTTACAGGTTCTCCAATATCTAAGAGACTATTGTTATTCAAATCTAGATACAAGGTGAAGTTATCTAAACCATTTTCTCCAGGCTCTAATATTCCATTAGCATTTCCATCATTAAATTTAATCCCATTAATTTCACCTCGGTTACTTACATTGCCAATATTGACATCTGTAATGTTACTTCCTGGAGTTACATTAATAATTGGATCGGGAGTAGTTTGGTCAAAATTGGGGGCTTGATTTTCCCTAATTGTATAAGTATCTGGGGGTAAATCTAGGAAAGAATATTCACCATTAATGCCAGTAATAGTCGGAGGTTCTCCTTCATCAAAAAATCCATTTTGGTTGAGGTCTAAATATAAAGTAATATCTGATAGACCTAATTCTCCATCGTCGAATATTCCATTATTATTCGTATCATTAAATTTCGTGCCACTAATTTGACCACGATTATTTACATTCCCAATATTGACATCTGTAATGTTACTTCCCGGAGTGACATTTAAAATTGGGTCGGAAGTAGTTTGATCAAAATCTGGTGGAGAAACTTCTCGCAATATATAAGTATCTGGGGGTAAATCTAGGAAAGAAAATTCACCATTAATACCAGTAATAGTCGGAGGTTCTCCATCATCCAAAAATCCATTTTGGTTGAGGTCTAAATATAAAGTAATATCTGCTAAACCCAATTCTCCATCGTCGAATATTCCATTATTATTCGTATCATTAAATTTCGTGCCACTAATTTGACCACGATTATTTACATTCCCAATATTGACATCTGTAATGTTACTTCCCGGAGTGACATTTAAAATTGGGTCGGGAGTAGTTGAAGCAAAACCTGGTGGAGAAACTTCTCTCAATATATAAGTATTAGGAGGTAAATCTAGGAAAGAATATTCACCATTAATACCAGTAATAGTTGGAGGTTCTCCCTCATCCAAAAATCCATTTTGATTCAGGTCTAAATATAAAGTAATATCTGATAAACCTACTTCTCCTTCTTCTAATATTCCATTAGCATTCGTATCATTAAATTTCGTGCCGCTAATTTGACCCCGGTCACTTACATTTCCAATATTAACTGTCAGATTACTTCCCGAAGTTACATTTAAAATTGGGTCGGGAGTAGTTGAAGCAAAACCTGGTGGAGAAACTTCTCTCAATATATAAGTATTAGGAGGTAAATCTAGGAAAGAATATTCACCATTAACACCAGTAATAGTTGGAGGTTCTCCCTCATCTAAGAATCCATTTTGGTTGAGGTCTAAATATAAAGTAATATCTGATAAACCCAACTCTCCAGGGTCGAATATTCCATTATTATTAGTATCATTAAATTTCGTGCCACTAATTTGACCCCGGTCACTTACATTTCCAATATTAACTGTCAGATTACTTCCCGGAGTGACATTTAAAATTGGGTCGGGAGTAGTTGAAGCAAAACCTGGTGGAGAAACTTCTCGCAAAGTATAAGTATTAGGAGGTAAATCTAGGAAAGAAAATTCGCCATTAATACCAGTAATAGTGGGAGGTTCTCCCTCATCTAAGAATCCATTTTGGTTGAGGTCTAAATATAAAGTAATATCTGATAAACCCAATTCTCCTTCTTCTAATATTCCATTAGTATTTGTATCATTAAATTTCGTGCCGCTAATTTGACCCCGGTTACTAACATTGCCAATATTACCAATATTAATATTTGTCAGATTACTACCTGGAGTTATATTAACAATTGGAGTGGGAGTAGTTTGATTAAAACCTGGTTGCTGAATTTCTCTGATTGTATAAATATTAGGTGGTAAGTTATTGAATAAATAACCTCCGAAATTATTGGTAATATTGGCAGGTTCGTTGAAGTCGAGGAAACCGTTGTTATTAATATCTAAGTAAATTGTGAAATTAGATAAGCCAAATTCGTCTGGATCTAATCGACCATTACTATTAGTGTCATTGAATTTTAAGCCACTGATATTACCTGTGGTATTAAATTGAGATGCTTCTATTTCTGTTACTTCCAATAATTCTTCTTTTTCTGCTATTAATTTCGTCATATATCACTCCTTTCACTATAGAGGGTATCTATATTCTTGAATGTTATTTTTTGGTGTAGTTAATCCTCTTGATTTGAGAAAAAGATTTTTGTGCACAAAATCTAGTTAAAAATAGTTCCATCTGCAAGTCTCAATTTACAATTCTGAACTATGTTGATAAATCCGGATAGATAACTCAGTTTTATTACTGATATAGCAGAAGGAAGAAATAAGAAGGAAGAAGGAAGAAGGAAAAATCTTACGTTGTCTGAGTTTTAAGCTTTTGATCTGTCCTAACCTTTCCTTCGACTGCTATACCTAAATAAACCTTGAAGAAAGTTGTAGGTGGTAGGTTAATAATTTTAAAAAGCCATGAGAAATTTGTCATAATATCCTTAATATTTGTGGGTTAATCTATAGGATATTAAAACTTGATGATTGAGATATGATTGTTGATTTTATAGAATCAAAAATACGTAATAATGTTCCGGTTTTTTTCAGGTAAGACTGCTACATCAATGAAATGGTAAATGCTAGATATATTATGGATAGCCTCTTCTTTAATTACATATCATAATTATGATATATAAATGGTGGATACCGATTAGAGAATTTGGCTTATTAGTAGCAAAAGAACCAGCAATTGGCATGATAGTGTTATTTTTTGAAATTTGCACCTTTTTTAAGTTGACCAAAATAATAATGGAAGGCATGGTGTTTGTAAAATATATTGAGCAAAAAGCAAAAAATGGGTAACACAACTGAAAATCTATCAATAGCTATAATACAAGATATAGGACAAAGAATTGTTGATTGGGAATTACAAACATATATTTCTCAAAGAGATGCAAAAACAATGATGGTACTAGCAAGAGATGGTTCTAAGTTTTTGGGATATTTCACCGCAGCATCAGAAGTATATAAGGGTTTTGTTGTTGATAAGTCAGAAGAAAAAATTGCCCATTTCATAAATGCAGCTAAAGAAGCTTATCTTGTACCTGCCACCTTGGCAATTGGTGATAAATTAGCTAGTAGAGTATTAATGCCAAATGCAGTTGCTTTTTTATGTATAGAAGGATTGAAAAAAACTGGTGAATTTGTAACAGATTCAGATAAATGGCCTGATTTTTATAAAAATTTTCTAAATAAAATTGCTAAGGCAATACAAAATGATGTGAAGAAAAAGGTAGCAGATATAGCTCAAAGAAATTTAGTAGAAGGAGAAACGTATATTGTTGGCACCGGTTTTGGCATTTTAACAATGACTAAAAAAGATGATTATATTGAAATTTATCGAATTAATTCAATAGAAGGATATGAAAAAGCTATTGCGTATGCTAGTAATCATAAGGTAACAGCCGTAGACCAAAATAAATGGAAAAAATATGGTTATTATAAACCTAGTAGAAGTGAGTTATCTGAAATATATGCCGAAGAATTTAAGGAAGTGTTACAAGGCTATAGAACTATGCCATTTGCGGAAACGGAATTCGTGCTACGTGGTGGTAGGAAATTTGTTAAAGAAAAATTAGATAAGGGCGAAAATTTTGATTTAAATGAGAAATTCAGCTTATATAAAAATGATGGCGAATTAATTGTAAAAGATATAACACTAAAAAATATTTTACCAATATTAGGTGTTGTAGTTGGTGAGAGAAATATAATCTCGGAATTTGACAAAAAAATTGCTGAATTTGCTGAAGTAAACACAGACTTAGGCATAGGTTTCGGCAAACCAATGTTAGAGAAAAAAGAAATAATATATGACTTATCTTCGCCCAAGCTAGCAAAAATGGAAGGTGTTACCGTTAAATCTGATGAATATTCTCAAACAACATATATTGAAAATAAAGATGGTAGCGGCAAAGTAATTTTAAACGGCGAGGAGCTAACAGAACTTAATTACCAGAAAACTGTTGATACGCGAAGCCAAGGTGGAATAATATACCATTCATATGATTTTGCAGCTAATTCTAGAGCTAGAGAAATATATGATGTTTATTATTCTCCAGAACCCAATACAATAGTAATTTATGTAGGCGACTGGGGCGTTGTAATAGAAAATTTCCACCAAGGAGATTTAGGCATTGAGCTAAAAGGAAGCCCTGTTGCAATACCAACTAGAGAAAACAAACAAAGCAAACTTCCTGAGCAGAATTTTATAGAATATGCTGATATTAAAAGGCAAGTTACAGAAATTGCAACTAATGCTAGTATTAGCATACCTGTGAATAATAATGACAAAATTATAAGTGCAATTGGTTTATTTGATACTGCCTCAATGCTTCTGGCTGCCACATTAGCTGGTGTTAGAACGAATTTTTTTGCTAATAATAAATCAAATACTAATGCTGTTGCAAAAACAGTAGTGCAAAACATTGAATTACAAGATTCAAGACTAGAAGAAAAACCCAACAAAATAGCTATATAATTTAGTTCGCATTTGTCATAATATCTTTGATATTTGTGGGTTAATCTATAGGATATTAAAATTTGATGATTGAGATATGATTGTTGATTTTATAGAATCAAAAATACGGAATAATATTCCGTACTACTACTCCCTACTATAATATATTAATTACCATAATAAATTAGGTGGTCTTCTGGGAGGATAATTTCTTATTTCTACTTGGTTTTGATTTGGCTTCCATTCAACAGAGTCTGGCGGTAAACTTCTTTTATCTAGAGCATTTAAAAAACTAGAAATTTCTGGATCGTTAGGCTTAAGTTTCAACGCTTTTTGAGCCACTTCTCTAGCTTCCTGATAACGCTCTAAACGATAAAGAACTTTCCCTTTTCCCAGCCAAGCATCAACAAAATCAGACTTTAATTGAATTGCCTTATTATAGGCAGCGATCGCTTCTTTATATTCCTGAAAATGTGTTGTTAAAATATTTCCTCTCAGATACCAAACTACAAAATCATCTGACTTGTATCTAATTACTTGATTAAAAGATATTAATGCGTCGTGAGGTCGGTCTAAATAAGCTAATAAAGCGCCTTTGTCTCGCCAAGCTAAATAAAAATTTGGTTTAATTTTTACTGTTTTTTTATAGGCATCAATTGCTCTATCATGTCTACCTAAAGCTGATAATACATTTCCTTTTCCATACCAAGCAGGATAAAAACTTTCTCTGATTTTTATTGCACGTTCAAAAGCTATTAGTGCTTCTTCAAATCTCTCCAACCTATACAAATGATTGCCACGATTTGCCCATGCTGCTGCACTAGAAATATCTGTTGTTTCTGGAACTTTTAAATAAGCTTCTATAGAAAAAGCTTCTTTTTGAGTTAGTTGTCGTGGAGGTGAATTTTCCAACTGAAGATTTAATCTCATATTGAACTTATCTGCTAACTGTAAAAAGGTATTAATGGGAATTCCATAACTAAAACCAGTACTCACTCTCTCCACTGAATTAGATTTTTCATCATAAATTTTTGTACCTTCAGAAGCACCATGAATTCCAATTACTCTTCCTTGAGTATCTAAAATAGGTGCGCCACTCAAACCTAACTCAGTAATATTGTTATAAAAAAGTTCATAACCATTAGAAACGGGGTCTTTGATAAAAGCTAATTCATAATCTTGATTAATTAATAATCCCGGACTAAATAAAGGTTCTCTTTGGGAAAAAGGTAATCTCGATGCAGGCCAACCAGACACAAAAATATGGCGAAATTCGGCTTTATAATCATAATCAGCTAAAGTAGCGATTTGATACTTTTGATGACTCTGAAATTCTAAAAGTGCTAAATCTACTGCTGGTAATTTAATTATTCTTTGATAATCAATTTTATGTCTTTCTCCATCTTTGGTAATAACTGCATATTCATCTTGGGTTTCTACAACGTGCTTGGCAGTTAAAACATAATAAGTGTCTTTTTTACGAGAAATTATTACGCCAGAAGCTGGATTTATTGAATCAATTAATACTGTAAATTCTGTGGCAATTTGATTAATTTCATCTGCCATTAAAGCTTTAGCAGCAGGTTGTATGGAAATAATTGCTGTAGAAGGAAAAAGTAAGAGAGAAGAAGTCAGAAGTAAGGGTTTAATTGGGAATAATAAATTCACAAAAGTCCGTAGATAATGTTTAAAGTTCATAGCAGAAGTAAGAAGTAAGAAGTAAGAAGTAAGAAGCAAGAAGTAAGAAGTAAGAAGTAAGAAGCAAGAAGTAAGAAGTAAGAAGTAAGAAGTAAGAAGCAAGAAGTAAGAAGCAAGAAGTAAGAAGTAAGAATTTAAGTAGGAATCAAAATTTACAAAAATCGATAGACAATTTTGAAATCCATATTTGATAATTCAGTACTCAGAGGGAAAAATCAAGAATTTAATTAGGAATCAAAATTTACAAAATTCCATAGCAGAAGGAAGATGGAAGATGGAAGATGGAAGATGGAAAAATCAAGAACTTAATTAGGGTTTGCTGAATAAATATCACGCGTCTTGACTGGTTTTGGTTTTACCCTTTTCAGGTACTAAGGGAGTACCAGCTTTTAGGTAGTAATGGTTCAAAAATCTAAGATTTTCGGCATTTCGAGGGGTAGAAAATCACTTTTACGATTCTTCTAACTACTTCTTCTATAATTCCCATTCCTCCTGACTTCACCGATTCACCGATTCTGGCTCCTACCCCTACCACTCATACTTTTGAGCGCAAACCCTAATTAGGAATCAACATTTATGAAATTCCATAGCAGAAGGAAGATGGAAGATGGAAAAATCAAGAATTTAAGTAGGAACCAAAATTAACAAAAGTCGATGGACAATTTTGAAATCCATATTTGATAATTCAGCACTCAGAGGGAAAATCAAGAATTTAAATAGGAATTAAAATTAACAAAAGTCAATGGACAATTTTGAAATCCATATTTGATATAGCAGAAGGAAGAAGTTTGATTATTTATTATTGATATTCCGAAGTTTGCAGCTATTTCATAAGTCAAAAATGGCGACTGCTATAATTCACCACTCAGACAGAAAAATCAACAATTTAAGCAGGAATCAAAATGCACAAAATTCCATAAACAATTCTGAAGTTCATATTTTCCTCTTTTTAAGAGCTAACGGTTTTATTGCGTATGTCGCAATAGGAGTTTTTGCTTAGTTCTATTTTCAGCAGCTAGTGGTTTTATTGCGTATGTCGCAATAGGAGTTTTTGCTTAGTTCTATTTTCAGCAGCTAGTGGTTTTATTGCGTATGTCGCAATAGGAGTTTTTGCTCAGTTCTATTTTCAGCAGCTAGTGGTTTTATTGCGTATGTCGCAATAGGAGTTTTTGCTCAGTTCCATTTTCAGCAGCTAACGGTTTTATTGCGTATGTCGCAATAGGAGTTTTTGCTTAGTTCCATTTTCAGCAGCTAACGGTTTTATTGCGTATGTCGCAATAGGAGTTTTTGCTCAGTTCCATTTTCAGCAGCTAACGGTTTTATTGCGTATGTCGCAATAGGAGTTTTTGCTCAGTTCTATTTTCAGCAGCTAGTGGTTTTATTGCGTATGTCGCAATAGGAGTTTTTGCTCAGTTCCATTTTCAGCAGCTAACGGTTTTATTGCGTATGTCGCAATAGGAGTTTTTGCTTAGTTCCATTTTCAGCAGCTAACGGTTTTATTGCGTATGTCGCAATAGGAGTTTTTGCT
>NZ_JAAHHG010000207.1:11722-16089 GCF_010692555.1 Okeania sp. SIO3B5
GTTTTTGCTCAGTTCCATTTTCAGCAGCTAACGGTTTTATTGCGTATGTCGCAATAGGAGTTTTTGCTTAGTTCCATTTTCAGCAGCTAACGGTTTTATTGCGTATGTCGCAATAGGAGTTTTTGCTTAGTTCCATTTTCAGCAGCTAACGGTTTTATTGCGTATGTCGCAATAGGAGTTTTTGCTCAGTTCTATTTTCAGCAGCTAACGGTTTTATTGCGTATGTCGCAATAGGAGTTTTTGCTCAGTTCTATTTTCAGCAGCTAACGGTTTTATTGCGTATGTCGCAATAGGAGTTTTTGCTCAGTTCCATTTTCAGCAGCTAACGGTTTTATTGCGTATGTCGCAATAGGAGTTTTTGCTTAGTTCTATTAGTCTCTATTAATAGAGTAAAACTCTCAGTAAAATTAATATTTTTAATTTCAGTAGGAAATTATTCCATCTAAAAATAAACTTTTCTGCCGATACTCTTTGTATGAAACTTATTCCTACGACCTTGATCTTTAGCGAAACTCTTGACTCATACATGAAGTTGTCAAAATAGGAGGAGAAAATTTCCCATTCAGCACATCAATAAAATCAGGAAAAAATAAATAATTGAAAATCTTGATACTAGCAGTTCGATCGACTTTAATAGTTGGTACAGACGCGAATTGGGGAACTAATTTAGCGACAGTTTCAATAGGAATAGCAAATGCTAAATGACTCATTTGTTGACGCAAACTAATATTAGGTTGTTCGCCATCACCATATACATAAGGATTGCCCCATAAAGGATAAGCGTGCATTCCATTAATACCAATAACTTGCCCATAAATATTCAGTAACGGACCACCGCTCATCCCCTTTTTAATCAAATTAGTGTAGCCAATTTGATAACCTTTTTCTAAAGGTTTATCGGACAATATTGACACTTTTCCCCTGGTAAATAAAAACTCTCTATCTTGAGGTTTTTCTAAAATAGGAAACCCAGCAGCAAAAATCTTATCTCCTTCAGCAAGAGTATGAGAATTTCCTAGAGATGCAACAGTGTAGGTATAATCAGCACTGCGAAATTGTAATAGAGCTAAATCATTTCCTTGAAAATCTTCATTTTCTATTTGATTTGCTTCATAGAAATTACCATCTGGAGTTTGAATCAAATAAGATTTATTTTGAGTATCTAAAACGTGCTGATTAGTAACAATTGTATAGATTTGTTCTTGCCGTTTTAAAATAATTCCTGAACCCCAACCATTTTCAGAAATAACTTTAACCGTGATTGACTTAGCCAAACTTTTAAGCTCTTCAATAGTACAAAAATCATTACAGTCAGTACAATTTTGAACTTGTATTTGGGTTTCAGAACTTTTGAAGTCATCAAAATTTTTAGATAGTGCTTGTATCGGCAAATAAAATAATCCATTACCAATACAAACCGTTAATATCAGCGATCGCCAATTCACAGAATATTAAACCAATTTGATAAATATTTGGTACAAATAGCTAGTGCCGCTACGCGGAAGTTAAAAGTCATGCATTTAAAAGCGAGTGTGTAATTCTGAGGAAACCTCAGAATGTAAGACACACTCAAGACAGTCAAAAGTGTTGATTGGTAAGGCTTTTAGGATTTTGTAACTGGTTAGTTATTTCTGCCATCCTGCACTAGACTATTTCTTAGGAGTCAGGAGTCGTATGGGAATAGATTTAATACCAAATTGATAAATGTTTGCTACAAATAGTTAGGGTATTTATTCTAATGCGCGAATTTAGAATTTAGAATGCACTTGGGGATAGATTTAATACCATTTTTGATGTTGGAAATTACCTTTTTCGTGAAAAAGACTTTATCTGAAAGTATTTTTATGGTGCTTATTATTCGTAACATTCTTTTTTCAAATTGGTATAATACCAATTTTTAGGTCGTAAATTCTCTTTTCTTCACTGTATAGCCGAACTTTTAAGGTATTCAAATCTCACTTCTGACTATTGTGGTTTAAAGCCTCCCCTTTTAAGCTATCCCTTACCCATAAGTCTTGAAACCCTTGTGGGGAGAAGGGGAGCAGGGAGCAGGGGAGAAAGGAGAAAAAATCGTAGTAACTAAGTAAAACTACTGAAGTTGTCAAAACAAAGTATATTTTTCCATATATTTTTTCTCCTGAAAAAGCCGAGCCAAAACTTACTCATAACTCGTATATTTTGTCAAGCTTTATGTTAAGAAAGATGTGGGTAAAGCATAGCCTTTTAAGGGGATAATAAAGAAAAATTTTCCTTTGAGTCCATCCTAATTCTTTTAAAGGAGAGGTAATAATTAATAATTAATAATTAATAATTAATAATTAATAATTAATAATTAATTGTTGAATAAACCTTCTATATAGTCATTAAAGTTTAAATAGAAGCGAGAACCACTTTCATATAGTGGACCTGTAGAAGCACCAACTCGAATATCAAATAACTGTTGAACTGTTTCACTAGCATTTTGCTGAGGTTTGAGAGTAAATAATACCCCTTGGCAAGGACCTCCTTTTCTGCTAGAAACACAGATTACCGGTTGACGATTAACAATACCAGTCGTAATGTAATCTAGTCTGCCATCATCATAGAAAAATTGAAATTTATCTGATACTTGGCGACAACGAGTAAGGGGGCTATATCCAGCAGATAAGAAATAATTAGAAACCCAACGAATAACTGGATAAGTACCTTGTGGTGTTTTGACAAAAGTAGTTGGGATACCATTTTTACCCCGGTCACAATAAAATTCATTAGGTCGAATTATCGGTGGAGCTTCTTTGACTACTGTTTTTGTTTTTTCAGAACAGCTTTCTTTTTCTATACATACATTCTGTTCTTTTCTTTGACATAATTCTTCTTTAATTTCACAAAGTAGTCTAGGTTTTGGTTTAGCATTAGCAGGATTATTGATAGTTAAACTAATCCCTAAACAGAAAGCAAATGCTAAACATATTTTTGTACAAATATTGATTTTCATAACCACGAAATCTTAGGATATTTATGCTACAGGTTATTGCCAATAAATAATTAATAACATCGAGCATTATTTATTACTTATAGTCTCAACAACCTTCATTAAATTTCTCAAGATTTTCGCTCTTGCTCCGGAAAAGCTTTTATACCATTTTGAAAAAAGAATGTTACAAATAAACTGGGTAGTAAATAACTAATAATCCACCTAAAACCTAGTACCTAAAACCTAAGTACCTAAAACCTAAGTACCTAAAACCTAAGTACCTAAAACCTAGAAAATTATTTGTAGCAAACATTTATTAAATTGGTATTAGAGAGTGTTTGTAAAACAAAGCAAAAACTGCACCCTTATTTCTTAATTCCAAAATATTTTCTGTACAACTCAAATAGGATTGCAATAACAGGATAAAAACTTAAAATTCCTGTACAGAAAAATTTCTCCAATTCAAAATCCTATTAAGATACAATTCAACATTTTTCTACTTTTCTTTCCAGTCAATGCCTAGTCGTTTTAAGTAATCCCAACCTCTTTGAGGCCAGACATGGTCGCGACCAGTTTTCTTAGCAATCCAACGGGCTACTTTTGGACCAGACCATGCTCCACCATCAGGAGCAGGCCCTTGTAAAGCTTCTGAAAGTTCCTGTTGTTGAGCTGGTGTCAACAAAGATTTAGCAGGTGGTGGTTGACGGTCTTTGCTGCGATTTTTCACAGATTCCGGGCCTTCCCTATTGTAGCGCCCAACAATTTCCTTAGCATAATCGTAGTTAAGTCCTACAACTTCAGATGCTTTTTTAATAGACCATTGTTGAGCAACTAGAAGCAGGAGATGCCACCGACGAGATTCGATGGTATCTGGAGCTTGTCGGTAGCGAATTTTCAATTCCTCTACCGTAAGATGTGGTTTCAAACTAACTTTTGGTGGCATACCTCCTACTAGGAAATTATGGGAGTTTTTAATCTTATCTACCCCTATGTGCTAATCTCCGGATAAAATCTGCCTTTTAGAAGTCAAAAGTCAAAAGCTGTAAAGTCAAAAGTCAAAAGTCAAAAGTCAAAAGTCAAAAGTTTAGAAATCAAAAATTAAAAGTTAAAAGTTAAAAGTTTAGAAGTTAAAAATTAAAAGTCAAAAGTTTAGAAGTTAAAAATCAAAAGTCAAAAGTCAGAAGTTATCCCTGAAGCTCTGCATGAGTAATGATTAAAGATATTGAGACAGGGGAATTTTTTCCGACTGTTGCCTGTTGCCTGTTGCCTATTCCCTGTTGCCTGTTGCCTGTTGCCTGTTGCCTATTGCCTGTTGCCTATTCCCTATTCCCTGTTCCCTGTTCCCTGTCAAAAATTAAAAGTTAAAAGTCAAAAGTTTAGAAGTTAAAAATCAAAAGTCAAAAGTCAAAAGACA
>NZ_JAAHHG010000208.1 GCF_010692555.1 Okeania sp. SIO3B5
CCGTATATCCGTGCCATAATCCGTGTGAGCCACTCCCCTACTCCCCCACTTCCTTTGATATCCGTATATCCGTGCCATAATCCGTGTGAGCCACTCCCCTACTCCCCTACTCCCCCACTCCCTTTGATATCCGTATATCCGTGCCATAATCCGTGTGAGCCACTCCCCTACTCCCCCACTTCCTTTGATATCCGTATATCCGTGCCATAATCCGTGTGAGCCACTCCCCCACTTCCTTTGATATCCGTATATCCGTGCCATAATCCGTGTGAGCCACTCCCCCACTTCCTTTGATATCCGTATATCCGTGCCATAATCCGTGTGAGCCACTTCCCTACTATCTTTCAGACAATACTAACTCTACCTCTTTAGCAATATTTTTCACTTTTTTCAGATAATAGTGAGCTTGTTGCTGTTGTTCAGGATGAACCTGTAAAATACTTAGACCTAGATAATAGTAATTATAGGCTTGCATAGAGTAAAACTCAGTTTCTTGCAGTAACTCTTCTAAATGCCTATATTTTGTCAGAGCTTCCGAATATTTACCTTGAGAATAAAGCCAATTAGCATAACATTTTAGTGGATAAGCTATTGACCATTTTTCACCTTGATTGATAGATAAATCTAAAGCTTTTTCATAACATTTTTGCGCTACTTGTATTTGCTTTTTGGCAGAGTAATAAATTGCCAACTCTAAAGCTAATAAACATTGTTGATTATTATCGTCTGGCTCCAGTAATTTTTGAGCTAAATCTAAAATTTTCTTAGCCACTTCAAAAGATTTCATTGCATTAAAACATCGAGCAATATTCCAAAGAATATTAAACTTTTTAATCCGGTCTTCTCGTTCATTCTGATTATATTTTTGAAAGAATTTTTGAACTTCAGCTATTTGGTCATTAGTGGGATTAAATAGTAATCCAAATAGCTTTTTCATATCCCCTTTCAACTCTTGAGTAATGCCACCGAGTTTGGCATAAATTGCTGCACCAAAAAAATGACGCAAAGCTTTTCTAGGTCTATCTTTTTCCAGATAAACTGCTCCTAAACCATAAAAAGCTATAGCTTGCCAATAGTTTTTACCAGACTTTGAAGCAATTTCATTAGCTTGTTGACAAGCCACTTCAGCTTTGTATAAATTCCCTAGATAACGATAAGCTTTACCTGCTATTGAATAAGCAGACATCTGAGCAAAACAAACTTTTTCATCTGACTCATCTTTTTCCCTAGTAATAGCAATAATTTGTTCGCTAATATTTAGCGCTTGACTATTTTTGCCCACTTCTGAATAAATTGTTCCCAGAGGAATAAGAAGAAGCGCTCTTTGTATTCCAGATAAGTGATCGATGATTTTTTCGCTACTAGCAATAAACCGCGACATATTATTCCAGAGGTTAGCTGTGCCCCTAAGATTTTCAATTTTATCTGCTGCTAAAATCTTATATAGTAAAACGTTACAACATCCCTCAAAATCTCCAATAGTTACTAAATGCTCAATAGCCTCAAAAGCATATTTCTGAGTTATTTCCGACTCAACTTCATCGACATCGAGATAAAATTGGACAGCAGCACGGTTTGCTAACAACCACTCCTTAAACTCTTCCTTCTCTGTTTCTACTTGCTCCAACTTACCCACAATATTATCCCTAATCTCCCCCTTCAACCTTTCTCTAGCCTTAGCCTGCATTACAGGATGCAAGTAATAGCCATCTTCACTCCACCCAATTAAAGCGCGATCGCGTAAAGCTTTGATGACTCTTTCCCGACGGAATATTGGCACATCCCACAATAAACATAAAAGTGCTGCTTTGGGTAAAATAGGAATTTCTTGATAGCGATAACATCCCAGTCTAAAAAGGAGTCTAGCAGCTTGGGGATGATCGCTCTGAAGTTTGTCAAACTGCCCTTCAATCAAATTTTCTAAAGTCGGATCGACAAGCAAGTCGTGACGGTTTTCTTGCCAATAAGCCTGTAAATTTCCCTCAAAGTCGAGGCGGATGGCATTAACCAGAATACACATTGCTTCCGCATTACCACCGTAAGCACAGTGCATTTCCTTTAAAGCAGCAGTATCTATCTCAACTTTGTGACTACAAAAAAACTCTTGCCAAGCAGCCTCACTCAACCCAGTCAAACGATAAATTTCTACCTGAACTCCCGGTTCCGATAATTGTTCGCGACTGGTAAGTAGGGTTACAGAGTTTGAATTTGGGCTGGCTAGCATCATCAATAATTCTGCGTAGCAACGATGTTGACGCACAAAACGACCTCTTTGCAATGCTGGTTCCAGACGGTCGATAAGTATGCCAATCTTTTGTGTACTATTTCGGAGCTTACGTCGTAAACGGTCTAAAGTAATGCCAAATTCTCTTCCTGGCTCTTCCGCAAAATAGCATTGCAACCATTCCTCTATGACTAACTCCACCGAGATGATATTTTCTTTTTCCATCGCAATATGCAATTTAATAGTCAAATCAAACCCTTGAGACTCAAAAAAGTAGCGGGCCAAAGTAGTTTTACCTATACCACCTTCCCCTTGAATGAGAATCAATTTAGCTCCTTGGGCGATGAGCTGATTAAGACCATTAATGGCCTCTTCCCGGCCAAGAAAATTGGAGTCTGGTACTATAGGTGTACTTTGTTCAACTATTTCTTGCCAATTAACATTGACAGCTTGACAAATATCTTGAAAAGTTCTTTGTTTAATGGGTTCTCCGCGCCAAAATCTTCTCAAGGTTGCTTCGGAGGTATAAGCAGCCTTTAGCCATTGGGGAGCAGCTTTTGTCCAGTTTTTCTGTTTTCTAGCCTGCTCCACTATTTTTAGTCCTTGTGGAGATGCTCTGAGGGTCATAAT
Organism: Okeania sp. SIO3B5; assembly: GCF_010692555.1. Lineage (GTDB taxonomy): Bacteria > Cyanobacteriota > Cyanobacteriia > Cyanobacteriales > Microcoleaceae > Okeania. The sequence goes on from NZ_JAAHHG010000208.1 coordinate 2,855, forward strand.
ATTTATTTTTAAATTGGTACTAACATTTAAAGTCAGATTTTTCAGGAGCTTTTATGAAATTGACTTTGATTTATCAGGAAAGGCAGAAGGCAGGAGGCAGAAGGCAGAAGGGAATTGTTCTTCCTGCCCTCTCTCGTGACCGAAGGGAACAAGGGGTTAGAAACCCCATCCAATTGTTCCTTCTGCCCTCTCTCTGCCCTCAGCATAGCTGCCTTCGCTTATAGATAAGATTTTTTCACGCACACCCTAGATTAGTTCAAGTATTGGTTCAACTTTGGGAGATAATTATGTTGTCTATACTACATTTAAATTTAAAGTTTTGCTCAGTTGTGCAGTGGAATTGTACAAAAAATTAACAATTTGAATAGGTAAATGAACGCATAGGTGAACAGAAAAGTGAGCGATCGCTACTTATAGCAATGAGCGCTCAGGTATTTACAATGTCCAGCTCAAAGTGCAGTAAGCGAAAAGGTGTACAAAAAATAATGTGTAAATATGCCAGCGCACATTGCTATATATCTGAAGGAATTGTCGGAAAAGTGAACAATTTGAATAGGTAAATGAACAGAAAAGTGAGCGATCGCTGTGGAATGACTGTGCAATTATAAATAGGTAGTGGCGTGACACACCTAAAAATGTAGGTTGGGTTGTAGCTTGCACACCAAGTAGCGGTACGGCAGTGTTAGCGGAGCTTCCCGAAGGGAAACCCAACAAAACCTTGCTAATTTTGGGTTTATCCTACGGATAAGCTTCGCTAACATCCCTCAACCCAACCTACACTTATTGCACCATTTTAGATGTGTCAGTCCAGTAGGATGTCAAATTCACTTCATACCAATTAAGTGCGATCGCCAATTTTGCAGGGTGTGTTAATGAAATGTAACGCACCTAATAATAATAGTGGACTAATACATATTCAATGATGCCCGGCGACAGATTTTTCCATACTTTTCACAGCTTATATTTTAGTCGTAATACCAATTTTAAAAAAAAATGCTATATTTAAGTGACACTTCAATTATTAAGTAATTAACACAGATTAAATATTTTTTTTGATAATTATTAGCCAGTTATTGTTAATTATTCTTACTTTTACCGAATTATTAATTATTAAAAATTAAATAATTCGCGCCTTGAAGCCTCCCCTTTTAAGGGGAAAAAAAGCGGTCGAGGGATGGATGGGTTTCCTAACCATATCCAATCTACCAAGAGAAGAAATAATATCTCCTGATGTTCAATCAAGAGCGGTTTTAATCAGAGGTAATTATCCATTATCCATTATCCATTATCAATTAATGAACTCTCCCTGTACGGACGTTGCATGCAACGTCCCTACCCACTCCTCTACTCCCCCGCAATGCGAAAATGTAGCAAACATTTATCACGCTTGGTATAATGGCGTGCCCTACAATAATGAACTGAGGGCCATAATTTTGATTTTTAAATTGGTTTTAATATAGCAATCAGGAATCAGTTGTGAGAATTTAAGTGTTCCTTAAAAGTATAGAATATCGCAATTATTATATTAACATGGTACGTTTTTTCTTCTTCTCTGTTCCCTGTTCCCAGATCCGGTGTTCCCTAAAAGTTTCCAATATCTCACAACTCAAATCATATTGCTATATTTTAGATCGGCTTTTTCAGAAGCCTTGATGAAATCGATTTTGATTTATAGAAAATATTTTTTCAAAGCACACTAGAGTAGTTCAAGTCTTGGTCCAACTTTGCCAGATAATGTTGTCCATATTACTTTAAATAAGAGATTTTGCTTAGTTGTGCAGTTAAACTGAACACAAAGTGAACAATTTTAATCAATAAATGAACGGATAAGTGAACAAAAAGGTGAGCGATCGCCGTGGAATTACTGTGCAATTATAAATAGTTAGGATGTCAAAGTTACTTAATACCAATTAAGTGTGAGGCTTCACCAAATTCTCAAATTATATTTGTTGTGAACCTATTACCAGAAGTTATATCTCACCGATAAAACTTACGAATTAAATTATACTTCTACCCGCAAGGCTTAACAATATAGACTATGAAAAATTATCAGTTTAAAAATTTTACCCGTACTTCTTTAATTGCATTTGGCCTTTCTTTGCTTGGAGCGCCAGCTTTTGCTTTCGATCTTACTATTAATCCACCTCACGATTTAACGATAGATGGCATGCTGGTCACTGAGGGTGTATTCACTTTGCAGAGTGCTGTGGGGTATTCTTCTACACTTAATGGCGATAGCCTGATCGGCGCTCCTGTTTCCTTCGATGCCATGCTTGATGGTAGTGGCCTACCTGCTCATATTCTTATAGAAGATGTGCCTGATGATATTGAGGTGCTTCGACTAATAGGCAACTTTGATGCAACTAACCCGGATAAGCCAGCAGCCTTGTTTGATATCACTCTTTTTGGCTTCAATAACGGTATTGATGACTTTACCTACTTCTTACCTCCTGAGAGTGGTCCGCTTGAAGTCTACCAAGTGACAGACCTTGGAGCTACGACAGCTATTGGTGACAATAAAAACATATTCGCTAGTGCTGCACCAATAATTGGTTCTGACTTTACTGTCATAATCCCGGATGACAGCGTTATTGGTATGAGCCGTGGTAATTTTTGCCCACCTCCAGTTGTTAATCCTCACGGAGGTGGTGGTGCTACTCCGCCAGATGAGTGCATATCAGTTCCCGAACCTGGTTCTGCTATAGGTATTTTTGCTCTAGGTTTGCTGGGAATAGGTTCAATGTTGAAGCGTCAACAGAAAAGCTAAGAAACTGTTAGTGAGTTTAGCGATAGTAGTAACACAAATCAGCAAGCAAAACTACCAGCGATATCTAATATAAAAGTGCGATCGCCGATCTTGTAGTGGACTGACACGCCTTAAATGGTGCATTAGATTCAATTCAAAAGTCAAAAGTCAAAAGTCATGCATTAAGAATTTTCAAGTTAAAAACTAATACACATTTTTAGATGAAACAATCCAGTAGGGTGCGTTAATGAAATGTAACGCACCAAATTGTACCAATTTGAAAAAAGAATGTTACAAATAATCAGCAGTATTAAAATAATTTGTAGGAAATATCTATTGGACGAAAAAGATAAATTACTACTGGCGCGTCAAGCTTGAAATAGTGTTTTAGGAAAATTCTCCAAACCTTAGTCATAGCAAGAATTATACTCAAAAATTTAATACACCATTTTCAGCTTGACACGCTACTACCAATAGCGTTAATGCGTAAGTCCTGTGGTATAAAACTTATTCCCATACGATTCCTGACCCCTGTCTACTGACTCCTAAGCAGTAACCTAAGTATTTGTAGCAAAGATTTATTAAACTGGTATTAGTATTTTCTTGACTAATAGTAGTAGACTTTGTTCCCACTTAGATAGATTAATGAGTCGCATTGACTTAAGCGTGGCTAAACGTCAACGACAACCGACATATATTCTATCTGCCTTGTCCACAAAAACAGTTTGAAGATATCTGAACAAATTGTCGAAAAATTGAACAATTTAAATCAGTAAATGAACGGATAGGTGAACAAAAAGGTGAGCGATCGCTACAGTATAAATTCTGTATTATGAATAATATCTTGAATTTTGAAACTTAATCTCACTATAAAAAATTAGCTTAGAACTTTTTGTATAAGTTTTATCAATTCGGAGATTGTTTATATGACCAGAAAAGCAGGTCAATAGCCTCCCCTTTTAAGGGGATGAAAAAAATCAACTTCAGTATTTCAATCCCAATGCTTTCCTACGAAATGCTGCGCAAACAGCCAGAGGTACTGATAGCGTAGCTCCGACCATAGGAGGCTAACTGATAACTACTGATAACTGATAACTGATAACTGAAATGACCCAGATTTTAACTAAATCTAACCTAGATAAAGACATAAAACAAAGTCTTTACTCCCTGACTTCCCCAAAGTCTCAGCCTTTACAACTATGGGTGAAGTTACGCCAGCGCTTGCTAGTAATTTCCACCGCAGAAGCAACCGTTGCCCGACGGGGGTTTAAAACGAATAGTCCTCATATTCAACAGCGATTAGAAACCATCGGCAAAACTTTTTTGCAGGGCTACCATGCAGCCATTAGTGATACCAGGCTAGAATCCCTAATTCCTCACCTCAACACCGTGGAAGCTGAGTGGCGAGGCTTTGCCTACGAAGGCGCAGGGATGGGACTTGCCTTACTTGATGGGCTGACTCCTTGGAAACGAAACCGCTTGCAGCAGTTCTTGGCAGATGCTGGAGGTGAGCATATTTATATGGTGTATGTAGGAATGGGATGGGCTTTAGCTCGCCTTCCTTGGGGCATCAATAGATATCTCAAAGAAATGGAGGAGAAAAATCTATTCCCCGATCCCTTACTTGGTTGGCTGGCACTAGATGGCTACGGCTTTCACCAAGGATATTTTTACTGGCATCAATACGTCGAGAGAATAGCAATTCCCAAAAAACTGTCTGGTTATGCCTATAGTGCCTTCGATCAAGGTTTGGGTAGGAGTCTCTGGTTCGTCTATGGGGCAGATATTAACCTCATTACCCAAGCTATCCAAAATTTCCCTCCCAACAGGCGGGCAGATTTGTGGAGTGGAGTGGGGTTAGCCTGTACCTATGCAGGTGGTGTCAGCAAGGAAGTAGTACAATTCCTATCCACGGCAGCAGGAACTTATTTACCCCAACTATGTCAGGGAGCAGCCTTTGCTGCCAAGGCGCGTCTGAGAGCTGAAAACCTTACGAATCATACAGAGATGGCTTGTCAAGTTTTGTGTGGTATTAGTGCTGAGGCAGCGGCTGATATCACGGACAAGGCTTTAGAAAATTTGCCCTATAAGCAAAGAAAACCAGCTTATGAAATCTGGCGACAACGAATTCAAGCTCACTTTGCAATAGAAGAATTAATTGTTAATTATTAATAATAAATTCTTACCTCCCCTGGAAAACGGATTATAATTGACTAAGTAATAAAATTTTTTTCTTCTTTTGGTCGATTGGATATGGCGAGGAGACCCGAAGAGTGACAGAGCCACTTTCCTAGCGGAATGCTATCGCCAACCCTTTATATATTGCGGAGCAAAACGCTATTCCACCCTACGGGAAGCTCCGAAGAGAGAACTCCGTTCCGCTGTCGCGTTTCGCGTCAGCGTTGCGAAGCAAACGACCGCTTGTTTCTCCTTGAAAGGAGAGGCTTTAAACCTTAATTATTCGGTAACAGCATGATAGGATTAGTTCATTTTATGCGAGTTCAGAGCAAGAGACTGATCGCAATTGTCATAATTCTGGGTTTATTCTGGTTTACCCGCCTCCCAGCTTTATCAGTTAGTGAAAAGGCAGCGATCGCCTCCCGATTTAATTTCACTTCCTTCCCCTTGCCAGAATTAGCAGGAGGAACACCTAAATCTGTACGTTCAGTTCATCCTAGTTTAGAGCGTCATTCCGCTTGGATTTCTGCTGTGGGAGCTTCTATTGCTCTTAATGACCTCGATGGCGATCGCTTGTCTAACGATGCTTGTTATGTAGATACACGGACAGATAGAGCGATCGTTTCCCCAGTGCCAGGGACGGGAGAGCGTTATCAACCCTTTGAATTAAAGCCGACAAATCTTCCCTACGATGCTTCAACTATGGCACCAATGGGCTGTCTTCCTGGAGATTTGAATGAAGATGGGTTGATGGATCTTCTCGTTTATTACTGGGGAAGAACTCCGGTAGCATTTTTACGTCAAAGAAGTGAGACGGTGACTAACAATGCAATAGATTCTGGTAACTCAGTCTACACACTTAACTATCTTCCTCAAGAAATAATCCCAAATCTCAAATCTAAAGTTCCAAATCAACCCGAACGTTGGTATACCAATGCTGCTACCTTTTCTGACTTGGATGGCGACGGACACAACGATCTGATGATTGGGAACTACTTCCAGGATGGGGCAGAAATTATCAACCCCAATGGCACTGGTACTGAAGAAATGCAGCATTCTATGACTCGTGCTTATAACGGCGGGAAGAATCGTATTCTCCTGTGGGCGGGAGCAACGAAATCAACTGTTCATTTCCAAGAAGCTGAGGGAGTTTTAGACAATAAAATTGCCCATGGTTGGACACTGGCAGTGGGAACAGCAGATTTAGATGGAGATCTTCTGCCGGAAATCTACTTATCTAATGATTTTGGTCCTGATCGACTGTTACACAATCTTTCTCAACCAGGAAAACCACAATTTGCACTTTTGGAAGGTCAGAAGGGTTTCACTACCCCTAATTCTAAAGTGTTAGGACATGATGGCTTTAAAGGTATGGGGATTGATTTCGGCGATATTAACCAAGATGGTTTACTCGATCTCTATGTGAGTAATATTGCTAATGAATATGCCTTAGAAGAAAGTCATTTTCTCTTTGTTAGCACAGGAGAATTGGATAAGATGAATCGAGGTATTGCTCCATACATTGACCGCAGCGAACCTTTAGGTTTATCTCGTAGTGGCTGGGGTTGGGATACCAAATTTGGCGATTTTGATAATGATGGAGTGTTAGAAGCACTACAGGCGACAGGATTTAGGAAAGGGAAGATCGATCGTTGGCCAGAGTTACAGGAATTAGCGATCGCTAATGATGAAGTGCTGAAATCTCCTGGTAGTTGGTTTCACTTTCAATCTGGAGATGATTTAAGTGGACATCAACATAATCCTTTCTTTGTCAGTGATTCTAATGGTCGCTATTACGATATTGCTAAGGAATTAGGTTTAGATAATCCTTTTGTAACTCGTGGTATTGCTACAGCGGACGTAGATGGAGATGGAGATTTAGATTTTGCAGTAGCTAATCAGTGGGAAGATTCCTATTTCTATCGTAATGACAGTCCTGATCCAGGAGCATTTTTGGCGCTGAAATTATGGCAAACCCCAACTATTTCTCAATCAATTGAAAATCAGTCATCTAAAATCAGCAAGAATTTTGTTTTTCCCGCCATCGGGGCAACCGCTACGGTTCATCTCCCCGACGGGCGTCAGTTAGTTGCCCAGGTAGACGGCGGGAATGGGCATTCGGGGGCGAGGAGTCCTGAACTGCACTTCGGTTTAGGTCAAATACAGGACGAAACCCCTTTACCAGTGGATTTGCAGTGGCGCGATACAGAAGGGCAAGTCCACCGAGAAAGTTTGTTGTTGTTACCTGGTGGGCATCAAGTGGTGCTGGGTGAAGCGGCAAAACCTCTTTCTGGCTTGAGCTAGGAAGAAAAAAGCTCCTCAGAGGGGAAGTTAATCAAAAAACTAGGGTAGGCTGTACCCGAATTTACGCTTGTGAACTAGAAGGAGCCGACTCCCTAGATTGAAGCAAGAAGCAAGCATCAAAACTGGTAATTGCAAGGTTTATCCTGATTTTGCCGGAATTGAGTAGGTATTGCACAGCAGCTTGATCAAATCAAATTTACAGGAGTATTATAGGTGAATATTTTTAAATCATCAAGATTCGTAACTCGTAGTCTAATTGGAGCTTTGGGATTAAGTGCGATCGCGATTTTCGGTGTTCCAGAGTCAGCTAAAGCGATCGATTGTGGTGCGAATTTTCCGTCTGGATCACCTGGTTGGGTAAATGACTGCCCTGGTGGTATTGATATGTTTGATTCACTACTTAATTTTGAGTTGGAATTGGATTTATTAGGTGATGACGGAATCCCTGAAACAACAGTCAGTTTAACGGCTTCAGGTCCTACCAAAATTTGGAGAGGAGATGGAGCAAATGGCACAATCGAAACTGAGATTTTTGATCTTCGACTAACAGGAACATCTAGTGATTTTGGCGATTTCACGATTATTGCTGGTGATGGAATCGGTAACGGACTAGATGACGGACGCTTACATTCCTTCGGAGCAATTACTCAAAGAACAGATGATATTGGTACTCCAGAAGATGAATCAGCGTTAGCCGATAGTTTTTTTGAAGTATTTTTTGAGATCCAAGGGCTTCCTATAGGAAGTCTTAGTAATAATGGAAGTTTAACACCTACGCGAATTCGTTTAGACGGAGATCGGGGAATGGCACTACTAGGAGGTGCATTTCCTGGCAGTGGACCTGTTGGTGGTCAGCAAGGCCCTGTGGAAAATGGATGCACAGGTGACTTGTTTCAATATGGTACTATCGTTTATTGTTCTACCAATGATCCTGTGGATGTATTTACAGCCGGACCTGATCAGATGTTTGGAACACAGGATGATCAACGTGAGGGAATAACTTTAAACGAAGCACATATTCCCACTATTCCTGAACCCTCAACAACCCTGGGTCTTCTCTTCTTCGGGTTAGGGTCTGTTGCTGGTATCAAGCGCAAAAACAAGACTCAGGAATAATCATCTCTTAGTCTGTCCCTTAAGTAAGACGATTCTGTAATTCAGTAGGTTGGGTTAAGCGACAAGCGCAACCCAACACACCAACCCCGATCAATGTTGGGTTTGCTTGGGTCAACCCAACCTACTGAATTACTAAGAGAAAAAAAAAGCTCCTCAGAGGAGCTTCATTAAATCAAATTTACAGGAGTATTATAATGAGTTCAACAAATTTATTAAGCAACAGCATCAAGAAAACAGCAACCCGACTCAGTGTTGTAGGATTAAGTGCGATCGCGCTTTTCGGTGTGCCAGAAGCTGCCAAGGCTGCAAGTATTAATGCAGGGACTGATTATCTTTTCACTCCTGCTGGTGGCACATGGGTGGATTTCGACCAAGATGGTCCCATGGATCGTGTTTTCTTTGAGGGGGTTCCCGTTTTGCCAGGAGGCACTGATACAGCTGTGAGGCGATTAGATGATTGTAATTTTGACTCAACAGGAAAATGTACAGTTGGTCTCCAATTTGAAAGTCTCAATTTAACAAGCGTTGCTCCTGTGGCTGAGTTTGGCGATCAAACCGTATTTTTGATGCTTGATGATAGCAAGGGAGATCAACCTATAACGACGATGGAGATTATGGAAGTCGGAAATAATATGGCAACTTGGACGAATACATTAGAGTTCAACTGGAAGTTAGTTGATTCACTTACAGATCCTGACGCTAATGTCTTGGCACAAGGCCAGGAATTCTTCAATGGAAATGGAAAAGGGACATTCGAGCCAGATGGTAACTTCACAGTTTTGGAATATGACGATAGTGCAGCTTGGGCTCGCCATACAGACAAAATTCCTGAACCTTCCATGGTTCTAGCATCTATTTTCGGACTGGGTGGAATGTTGGGATTGAAGAGAAAGAAAGAATCTGACAGCTAAGTAAATAGCTGAAGTTCTGTAGGTTTGGTTAAGCAACAAATGCAAACCAACATACTATTTCTGGCTTGAGCTAGGAAGAAAAAAAGCTCCTCTGAGGAGCTTCATAAAATCAAATTTACAAGAGTTTACAAAACTATTATAAGGTGAATATGTTTAAATCATCAAAGTTTGTTAGTCGTAGTCTAATTGGAGCTGTGGGATTAAGTGCTAGTGCGATCGCGTTTTTGGGTAGTCCAAACACTGCTAAAGCGGCAGACCTGGATAAAGGTTTTGACTACTTCCTAACTTTTGGCGATGGCACAAGTTCCATCATCCTACCTGGAATTGGTATCGTTGACCTGGTGGGAACTCCGTTTGATCCAGAGCTATCGGAGGCTGACACAAAATTAGAGCGACTAGAAGACTGTACTTTTGTTGATGATACTTGCACCGTGCCTCTTTTAATTCACGAGTTAAATCTACAATCTACGGAAGTTGTTGATTTATCACCTTATGGTCTAGATCCTTCTGTTGTTTTGATTCGACTTTATGGTCCCCAAGAAACGGGATATATTACCATTGACCAAAGTACTAACAGTTGGTGGGCTAATTTACCAGTTGTTGCAGATGCAAGACTTCCTGACAATACTCAAATAGTTGCACCAGATTATGGACCTTTAGTATTTGTTGGCACAGCAGAGGGCGCAGAGTTGGTTGGCTCTGGTACTTATACAAATCTCGATCCATTTGATGCCGAAGGAGTATTTTTCGGACCGATTATTGAGGATTCAAGTCTTGATAAGCCTTATTATCAAGAAGTTCATGCAATGACTCCCCTTGCTCCCCCTGTTACTTCTGTTCCGGAACCTTCATCAATTATCCCTCTAGGTTTCTTAGGGCTAGCAGGACTATCGAAATTAAAAAAACAATACTTTAAGGCAGGCTAACCCCTAACGCTGAATCATAATATCAACTATTGATTGGAGATCGACAGATGAAAACAATAAGTTCTCTAGACTCAGCTATGTTAGGGAGTGTAAAAGACAAAAAATATTGGCTATGTGCCATTCTGGTTTCGACAATCCTTGGATATAGTAGTACAGTACAGGCATCTACAGTTCAACCTTTAACACAATATTGTCCAGAGGGGGATATTTTTATTCCCGCAGACAAAATTTGTACCGTTCCTATAGGTACAGAGGTGAACGGTGAATCTGTTCCTATATTTTTGCATGCCACCATCTATCATGAAGAGACAAATGAAGTTGAATACAATTTATTGAATCCAATTTTGCAAACCATACCAGGTTCGGATGGCGATCAAATTCAACTCAATCAAGTTTCAATATTACTCGATCCTGTTTTGGAGTTCGAGGTTTCTTTCTTAGATTTTGGAGACCCGAGTTCATTCAACCTCACATTTACTTCCTTTCCTTTCGCTCCCAGTGTCTTAGTCGAAAGTTCTCTGTCTGGTTTGCTGACTGATAATAGTGCATCTGGAGACGGAGTAAGTTTGACAACTTCGGAATTGGTGAGGTATGAATTTTTGGATGCAGAGGGTAATCTGGTGAATTCTTCGGCAAATTCTTTCAGTCTCGGTTCTTCTGTCTCTTTCCCTATTGGTCCTCCAGATAACCATGTTTACGGACCTTTATCAACAGAGAATATCCTCACCTGCGATACTCCTGGTTGTGGTACTGTCAAACTAAGCTTGGCTTTTACAGGATCGGGTGGTGGTGATAGCTACCAATTCAGTAGTCGGTCGGCTGTTACAGCGGCACAAGTCCCTGAACCATCGGCGACTGTAGCTTTTGCCTTGTTCGGAATCGCAGGAACATGGGGTTTGAAGAAAAAGCATTCTCTGAAGTAAGACGATTCTGTAATTTTGTAGGTTAGGTTAAGCAACAAACGGAACCCAACCAAACCTAATCAATAGAGGAGCTTCATCAAATCAAATTTACAGGAGTATTATCAGGTGAATATTTTTAAATCATCAAGATTGTTAAGTCGCAGTCTAATTGGAGCTATAGGATTAAGTGCTAGTGCGATGGCGCTTTTGGGATATGTAGAGAAAGCATACTCGGGAGAATTTTGCCCTCCTGGTTCTCACTGGATTGAGACCTGCTTAAGCGGGACAAACTTTATTCGAGGAGAAAGTCAACTTGGAATTGATATAAATCTGGATGGTATAGCTGATTTAGATGGGGTTTTTTCTAGTGATAATGCAATTAACGTCATTAATGTTAGAAGTGACCCATTAGATGATTCTATTAATTTTCCAGGACTTAGACCAGTAGACGGACATAATGGGGTAATAGATCTTGAGATGATATCTATGAATTCAACAGGAGAAGTTGGTACTTTTACTGAAGGATGGACTCTCCTCGTAGGTAGAAATAATGGTTTAACTCCAACTTTGGGAGCTGCTGCCGAATGTGAAACTGCAGCAACTGATTGTGGGGAAAGTTTTGAAGATTCCTCAAAGGCATATTCGTTTTTTAATATGTTTCTTGAAATCAGTGGTACTCCTTTTGGGACACTACACAATAAAGATCCTTTTGAAATTGCATCAATAACAGATAGCGCACCTCCTTCACTTGATATAACCTTTAAGCCGTTAAACTCAACAACAGCATTGTTTGATGAAAATGATATTCATGTAGCTAATCTTACATCTATTCTGACTACAGGAGTATCAGCAAGTTCAAAGCATCGACAGTGTCAAGTAAATATTTCGCAATTTGCAATTATTGCAGAACTAGAACCGCAGGAACTTGTTTGTCAAACTGTTCCTGAACCCTCTGCAACTATTCCTCTCATCCTTGTGGGATTAACAGGAGTTTGGGGTCTAAGGAAAAAATAGTTTCACTAAAGAAGAAACATTAATTACTGTGCTTTGAATAATTTCAGTTTGATTATTTCAGTCCATTACGGCAAAACTTTTCATTGGGTTTCAACTATTATGACCAAATCTATCCTTTACCAAAGCAAACGATTAGCTGGACTACGCCGCTTTGCTATAGCAATCACCTTCCTCAATATCCTAGGACATACCGTATTAGGATTTGAACAATCTTGGGCGCAACCAATAGTTGCTCTAGTAACTGCTTACAGTGTCGAACTCCTTCTAGAAACTATTGATGCTAGGATAAATCGACAGCAACCCCGTTTTCTCGGCAGTTTCAGCAATTTTATCGACTTTCTGCTTTCTGCTCATATTACTGCTTTAGCTGTGGCAATGCTGCTGTATGCTAATGAGCGATTATTCCCCATCGCCTTTGCAACCGCCGTAGCTATTGGCTCAAAAGCAATTTTTCGCCTTCCTGAAGGAAAACGACATTTCTTCAACCCTTCTAATTTTGGTATTACCATTACCTTGCTGTTGTTTCCTTGGGTAGGTATTGCTCCCCCCTATCAATTTACAGAAAATTTAAGCGGTTGGGCAGATTGGATTTTACCTGCACTGATTGTTTGTACCGGGACTTTTCTCAATGCTCGCTTTACCAGAAAACTGCCATTGATTGCAGGATGGCTGGGAGCTTTTGTCCTTCAAGCAGCATTGAGGAGTTATGTTTTTGAAACGCCTTTGATACCTGCCTTACTGCCAATGACAGGAGTTGCTTTTGTCCTCTTCACCTTTTATATGGTGACCGATCCAGGTACAACCCCGAGAAAACCTTTAGACCAAGTGTTTTTTGGAGCATCAGTCGCTGCTGTTTATGGCTTGTTAATGGTCTGTCATATTGTATTTGGACTGTTCTTTGCTCTGACAATTGTTTGTACTTTGAGAGGGTTGAATTTTTATACTCAGACTTGGATTAATCAGATGTCCAGAACTAAGATTCTTGTACCAGCACTAACTCGATAGACACGGGGACGCGGAGACACGGGGACGTGGGGACGCGGGGACGCGGGGACGCGGGGATGCGGGGACGCGGGGATGCGGGGACGCGGGGACGCGGGGA
>NZ_JAAHHG010000209.1 GCF_010692555.1 Okeania sp. SIO3B5
AATCCCCGTGTCTCTCCCTCTCCGTGTCTCTCCCTCACCGTGTCCCCGTGTCCCCGTGTCCCCGTGTCGGCCTCAATCATCCCAGTATTCAGCAACGCCAATTTTCGGTTACGGCTCTCCTCACTAGGCACTCCTACTTTTAGGACGCTAAATTAGTTACAGTAAACAAAAATTTACATTAGTTTCTATTTATGGCCTAATTGTGGTTTAAAACTAGGTATAGCAAGGAAGGAGTTGGTTAGGACTTATGCTAATCATGAACCTTATGCAAGGAAATGTTTTTCCTACTGTTCCCTGTTCCCTGTTCCCTGCTGTAACAATTAAACTACAGGAAGGACATATCCCCTGTAACTATAAATATGTAAGGAAAAGTAACCATGTTTGAACGTTTTACAGAGCAATCAATCAAAGTGATTATGTTGGCCCAGGAAGAAGCCCGTCGCCTTGGACATAACTTTGTAGGCACAGAGCAAATCCTCCTGGGTTTGATCAGTGAAGGTACAGGTATTGCGGCTAAAGTTCTCAAAGAATATCATGTAAATCTCAAAGATGCTCGGAACGAAGTAGAACAAATAATTGGTCGTGGTTCTGGGTTTACTCCGGCAGAAATTCCTTTTACTCCCAGGGTAAAACGGATGTTGGAAGTATCCCTAGAAGAAGCAAGAAAACTAGACCATAACTATATCGGTACAGAACATTTGCTACTGGCATTGCTGCAAGATTCTGAAGGAGTCGCTGCTAAAGTATTGGACAATTTGGGTGTTGATAGAAGCAAAATTCGGACTCAGATAATTCGCTCCCTTGGAGAAGTTGCTACAGTTTCTCCTGGAGCTTCTACTTCAGGAAATAAGAAAGCTGTAACTCTAGAAGAATTTGGTACAGATCTGACAAAATTAGCAGCAGAGGGTAAAATTGACCCAGTTGTGGGCCGGGAAACAGAAATTGAACGGATGATTCAAATCTTGGGCCGGAGAACAAAAAATAATCCTGTCCTCATTGGTGAACCTGGTGTGGGAAAAACAGCGATCGCTGAGGGATTAGCTCAACGTATTGTTAACCAAGATGTTCCGGATCTTCTGCAAAATAAACAGGTGGTGAGCCTGAATATCGGTTCCTTAATTGCTGGTACCAGGTTCCGAGGAGAATTTGAGGAGCGACTGAAAAAGATTATGGATGAAGTCCGCTCTAATGGCAATATTATCCTGGTAATTGATGAAATTCATACCGTTGTGGGTGCTGGTGCCATAGAAGGTAGTATGGATGCTGCTAATATTCTCAAACCTGCTTTGGCCAGGGGCGAAGTACAGTGTATTGGGGCGACTACCTTGGATGAATATCGCAAGCATATCGAACGGGATGCTGCTCTCGAACGTCGTTTCCAACCTGTAAAAGTGGGCGAACCTAGTGTGGAGGAAACAATTGAAATTCTCTATGGTGTACGCTCTGCTTACGAACAACACCACAGGTTAATTATTTCTGATGAAGCTTTGACTGCAGCAGCTAAACTATCAGACCAATATATTAGCGATCGCTTCTTACCAGACAAAGCAATTGATTTGATCGACGAAGCAGGATCTCGCGTTAGAGTTCAAAACTCAATGCTTTCACCACAGTTGAAGGATATGAGGCGAGAAATTTCAAAAGTGACAAAAGATAAAGAAGAAGCTATTCGCGCACAAGACTTTGAACAAGCTAGTCAATTGCGCGATCGCGAACTAGAAATTCAAGCACAAATTGAACAGAGCGATACCGATAGACAAGAACAAAAAACCAAGGTTACTCCTGTGGTGACAGAAGAGGATATTGCTCATATTGTGGCATCTTGGACTGGAGTACCTGTGAGTAAGTTGACAGAATCTGAATCTGAGAAACTGCTACACATGGAAGACACTCTGCACCAACGTCTCATTGGTCAAGAAGATGCAGTTAAAGCAGTATCTCGTGCTTTGCGTCGTGCCCGTGTTGGTCTGAAGAACCCCAACCGACCTATTGCTAGTTTCATTTTCTCCGGTCCAACTGGTGTTGGTAAGACAGAACTGACAAAAGCATTAGCTGCTTATTTCTTCGGTTCTGAGGAAGCCATGATTCGGCTAGATATGTCAGAATACATGGAACGTCATACAGTTTCTAAACTAATTGGTTCACCTCCAGGATTTGTTGGTTATGACGAAGGTGGTCAACTTACTGAAGCAGTACGCCGTCGCCCCTACACTGTCATATTGTTTGATGAGATTGAAAAAGCTCATCCAGATGTATTTAATATCTTGTTACAAGTCTTGGAGGATGGTCGCCTCACTGATGCTAAAGGACGGGTAGTCAGCTTCAAAAATACCTTAATCATTATGACTTCTAATATTGGTTCTAAGGTCATCGAGAAAGGTGGCGGTGGTTTAGGTTTTGAGTTTGCTGAGGATAAAGAAGAAGCTCAATATAACCGTATCCGCAATTTAGTCAATGAGGAACTCAAGCAGTATTTCCGCCCAGAATTTCTCAACCGACTGGATGAAATTATTGTCTTCCGTCAGTTGAATAAGGATGAGGTTAAAGAAATTGCAGAAATTATGCTGCGGGAAGTATTCAGTCGTTTGGGCGAACGCAATATGACTCTGACACTCAGTGACAGTTTTAAGGAGCGCTTGATTAAGGATGGATTCGATCCTAGTTATGGTGCCAGACCCCTGCGTCGTGCAATTATGCATTTGTTAGAGGATGCTTTGGCAGAAGCATTATTAGCTGGTCAAATTCAGAATGGTGAAAATATTTATGTAGATTTAGATGAAAATGGAGAGGTAAAAGTTACATCTGCTGGAGCTGCTAACAAACAACTTCCAGAATTTGCTTACAGCAAATCTTAAAATAGCAGTCAGCACCTCAGCACCTCAGCGGTCAGCTCTCAAGGCATAAAATGGGGGTAGGACACCCCCAGAACACGCACACCACGCACTTGTTCAAATAAGCGTGGGGGAGGCCGAACCCGCCTATTTTAGCTGAGGAGTCCTCTCGCTCCATTTTAGGTAGCAGTCGAAGGAAAGGTTAGGACAGATAAAAAGCTTAAAAGTCAGACAACGCAATATTTTTCCTTCTTCCTCCTTCCTTCTTCCTAAAGCTTAAAAGTTAGACAACGCAATATTTTTCTTTCTTATATAGAATCCGGTTATATAGTATATGTTGATAATTCTATAATTACTTCAAGCCTTTAATCTCCACCACTCCCCCACTCCCCTACTCCCCTACTCCCCTACTCCCCTACTCCCAACTATACAATAACTATTAAACCGGATTCTATATTACTTCTTCCTCCTTCCTTCTTCCTTCTGCTATGCAGAATTATTACAACGTGAAATTAATTCCATCACTTGCGAACGACTCAACTTTTCTTCTCCCATAGTTAAAATATCTAGAGTAGCATGAGCAAGAGTCAGAGGAATGTGGCAAAAATTTCTAGCAGGTCCTGGAGGAAGAGAGTTAGTATAAGAATCAGCTAATAAAAGATTACGTTGGGCATAGGTTTGCATATCTTCCGCAGTCCAATTATCAGGAAAAAAATCTACACCCCTAGCTAAATCTTCTGTATGGTTGCGGAGAATATTCACCGCCTGTAGACCTCGCCCAAACCCAATTGCTTCAGTACGATTAGTCTTAGTATTATCGTACCAACTCCATAAATCGGAAAGTAATAGTCCCACTGCACCAGCCACACTAAAAGTATAGCGGTCTAAATCTGATTCTGTGTGAATTGCCCAATTATTTTCAGCCCAATAAGCCATCCGGTCTGCCATTGCTGCAGTTACATCCCAGATTCTGGGCGCTATTGTCTCTGAAGCCAATATTGCCCATTCTCCTACTCTTTGAGTTACTTCTGGTAGGTGAGTAATATTAAAGTCTAACTTAGCTGAAAAATTCTGGAAACTTGAATTGTCAACTCCTTCTTGTAACAGTAAACTAATCTTTCGCAACAATTTTGCCTTTGTGAAGCTATCTAGACCGGGATGATCCTCTATTTCATCAATGGCACGCATACAAAGATAGGCCGATGTAACTGCCTCTTTTAGTCCAGATGGTAATTGACTAATAGGAATATAGAAAGTACGACTTGTTTCTTTTAATATACATAAGGCATCTTTATCTTCAGGTCTGTTCATCTTAATTCAACTCCTCACGGCCATTTTTGGTTTAATGTATTAGTTTCATTGATGCTCAACACTTGATAGTTGGGGCATTCCTGAAACTTATATCATGTCCGGTTGAATAGTTACACTTTGGAGGAGGGAAGGCAGAAGGCAGAGGGCAGAAGGCAGAAGGGAAAGAAAGGTTTAAAGGTAGAAAGTTTTTTTGTCACTTTGGAGGAGGGAAGGCAGAAGGCAGAGGGCAAAAGTGTTAGTCCAGTAGGGTGCGTTAATGAAATGTAACGCACCATCTAGATTTTAATTTTCGGTGTGTGACGCTAATAATTTCACCGGAGGACCTAGTGTTAGTCCAGTAGGGTGCGTTAATGAAATGTAACGCACCATCTAGATTTTAATTTTAGGTGTGTGACGCTAATGATTTCACATTTGGATAGGTTATCAAAGTTTTGGCAGGAAATCTGAGATTATTTTGCTAGCTAAACTTCCGATTCAGGCGCAACCTGGTGGTACTTCGTTCCCACTTATTGCCACAACCTGGGGGGTTGAACCGCTATTCCCTATTCCCTATTCCCTATTCCCTATTCCCTGCCATAGCCATAACTTAATTAGGGCTTGCTGATTAAATATCGCGCTTATTGACTGATATTGGTTTGAGCAATTTTAGATCTGGAAAAAGTGCGAGGTTTTCAATGGTAATGGTTCAAAAATTCAGGATTTTGGTCAAGAGTAGGGCAGAACCATCTTGAGAAAATTCTTACTCCTACCTCCTCGCTCCCAAGCCATTTCTCCTGTCTCCCCCTCCTGGGAGGGGGAGGGGCGAGGGGTGGGTTGTCTCCTGTCTCCTACCTTCACCCATAAGACTTTTTCAGCAAGCCCTAATTAGTGCTTGTTGATTAAATCTAAAAGCATTGATAGGTAAAGGTTTGAGCCTTTTTTAATTCCCAAGGGGTGCGCTTGTTTTAGTCTAAAACCCTCAAAAAGTTAGTATAAAAGGCAAGCCTTCGGACAGAAAAATTGAGGAACAAAACTTAGCTCCTACCTCCTCGCTCCCAAGCCATTTCTCCTGTCTTCCCCTCCCCTCCTGGGAGGGGCTAGGGGTGGGTTGTCTCCTGTCTCCTGTCTCCTGTCTCCTGTCTCCTGTCTCCTACCCCTACCAAAAAGCTTTATTCAGCAAACCCTAATTACTAATCATTTTTTCTAGAAAAGGAAGTCCAAAGGCAATAACAATACTAACCGCTAAACCAGCAAAAGCTTTTAAAGCATCACTAAAAATAATCTTACCTACATCCTTCATTTCGCGGTTTTGGGAATTGTGAGCTATTGCTATTTCTCTTCCTGCTAAAAGACCGATAAATACCCAAGTTGTACTCATCGGCATTTTGCTCCATTCTTTAAATAATAATAAGATTAATCCATAAATAAAATCCACAATTGTTGCCGAACGAATATCTTGAGTATTAGTTTTACTGGTAACTATATGTTGAATTGCACCACCATTTCTGTAAAAGATAATTGCGTATAAAAGTAACATCACAAACATGGAAAAAAATAGCATTGAAGCATCAAGATTTCGTGGCAAGTATGCAAAGATATTTGCCAAGTCTTGAATTAACCATTGACTCCACAGAAATGCTGTTGATGACCACTGCAAAATCACCCACTGAATGGGTGGTTTTTGGTCTGCTGTACTGAGAAACTTCTCTTCTAAAGCTTTAGTTATGAATTTATAAATAAGTATAGCAGTGACAAAAGCCAACCCATAGCCAAAAAGTGATTTAGTCAACATATTGGTGAGATTGCTAGGAGCAAAAACTGTAAGAATTAGAAAAGTGGTACTAACAGGAATTCCCCAATTTGTTAAAAGTAAAAGTACGAAAGGAGGAACTATATAAATCCAACTAAAATTTTCAGGAAAAGGAAATTCTGCCAAACGCCCATAAGCTATATCTCCATCATTAGTAATCCAGCCATAGAAAAAAACTACCAACAAAACGGAACAAACAAATAGCCATAATACCCACCAAGGGCGCTGAGAATTAGAACTTAAAAATGTGCCCAGGGTTTGCATAGCATCATTAGCTACAATCGAATATGATGCTAATAGAAACCCAACCCACATAAAAATATATTCACTGTTCATATTTTAGGGAGTATTTAATAATTAATAATTAATAATTAATAATTAACAATTACCTCTTCTTTTCCAGGAGAGGATTGACGTTTAAGGAAAATTTTTTCTTTTTTCTCCTTTATTAATATTAATTGAGGTAAATAGCCATGTGTAATTAAATATAACTATGTCATTGCGACAGTTATATCATGTCCGGATAATCAGTGATAAAAAACCTTTTCCCTTCTAACCTTTTCTTTCCTTCTGCCTCCTGCCTCCTGCCTTCTGCCTTACCTCCTCCAAAGTGTAAGTATTCAACCGGACATGATATTACTCCGTGGAAGGAAGCAATCTCAAAGGTTTTTACTGGTTTACATTTTGTTACATAGTGAGGTTTATTTGTGCCTACTAGACTGTTTCATCTTAAATGTTGCATTAGAAAATGGGGTGATGGGGGGATGGGGTGATGGGGGGATGGGGTGACGAAAAAAGCGCTCTGCACTATTTTAGGTGAAACAATCCACTACTAGACTGACACAGCTAAAACTGTGCATTAGCTTTTAACTTGAAAATTCTTACTTTTGACTTTTAAATGCATGACTTTTGAATTGAATCTAATCCACTACTTAGATTTAAATCTTACTACTAAAATCGGCTTTAAAGTCTATATTCATTTAAACCCCCTCACAAGATCTGAGAGCTAATAGCTGAATGCTTACCTATTAGTTTCAGGCTAAAATATTATTGAGTCAGGTAATAAAGAGTATATAATAAAAGTTTTCGACTAAAGTTAACAATAGATTAAATTTTTGGCAAAATCTTGAGAATATTATATAATTAAATTATTGTCTATAGAAACTATTTCAATAGGGTGCATCTCATAGCAAGCAAAAATACTTTTTTCCTATATATTCCCTGTTCCCTGTTCCCTGTTCCCTGTTCCCTAAAAGCGATAATTTTTTGGCTTTATTCACGCATTGAGATGCACCCTTTCAATAATTGATAATTGATAATGGATAATTGATAATTACCTCTCCCTAAAAGACAGAGGATTGAATAAAAGGAAAATTTTTTCTTGTTTCTCCTTTAAAGGAGAGGTTTTAAACCTTAATTATTCGGTAAAAATAGTAATAGACATCTCCAATAATAAAAAATAAAATCAATTATCCCAAAGAAATTATCAATTCTTCCCCTCCTGGGAGGGAGAGGGGCGAGGGGTGGGTTCCCTACTCCTGTACGGGCGAATCGCGATTCGCCTCTACTCCCTACTCCCTCTTTTCTGGAAATGTCTAATATATAATAATATAAAGATTTAGTAATATAAATAAAGTTTGTTGTATTTAAACTGCTATCTTCGTTATTATCTAGATACTTAATAAACTAGAAACTTAATAAATAATTAGATTTTTTCGGAGAATCATATATGGTTTTATTAAAAACTATTTGGCAAAATGCTCTAACAGTGACAGTTGCAGCAGTTACTCTTTCACTTGGCACTGTTGGTGAAGCGATCGCCCAAACTATTGAAGGTGCCGGAGCATCATTCCCTGCTCCTTTGTATGAGCGTTACTTTCAACAACTAAAAGAAGATACAGGAATTACAGTAAATTACAATTCTGTGGGTAGTGGCAAGGGTATTGAGAGTTTTATTGCGGATACTGTTGACTTTGCAGGTACAGATGCGCCACCTGTTGCAGCAGAAATAGAGCAAATGCCAAAAGGAGTAGTTATGATACCTACCGCAGGAGGTGCTGTAGCAGTAGTTTATAATTTGCCCGGAGTTACTGAACTCAAACTATCTCAGTTGGTATTGCCAGATATCTTTGCAGGTAAGATTACTAAATGGAACGATCGCCGAATTGCTCAGGACAACCCAGGAGTTGAATTACCTGACTTACCTATTCAAACTGTGGTACGAGCTGATGGTAGTGGTACAACTTTCATTTTTTCCAGACACCTGAGTGCTGCCAGTCCAACATTTAGTCGAGAAGTGGGTGCATCCAGAAAACCTGGTTGGCCAAAAAATCCCTTGGAAGGTAACAAAAATGATGGAGTTGCTGCTTTAGTGAAAGAAACTGAAGGTGCGATCGGCTATGTACAGGATACTTTTGCTCGTCAAAACAACTTGTCAACTGCAATGCTGGAAAACTTGCAGGGTCGGTTTGTTGAACCTACTCTGGAAGAGGCGAATATTGCATTATCCGGACTGAGATTTTATCAAGATTTTACTCCTGCGAATGAAGCAAACCCTGATGATGGATACCCCATCGTTGGAGTGACTTGGCTATTAATTAAGGCAAATTATGAGACTTCAGACCAAGCAACTGCAGTTAAGAAAATGGTCAATTGGGTTTTGAATGAAGGTCAAAATTTGAACAATACTCTTGAGTATACCCGTGTTCCAAAAGCTATAGGTGCAAAAATTATGGAGAAAGTTGAAAGTCAAGTAGCAAGTAATTGAAAAAAGCAGGAGGCAGGAGGCAGGAGGCAGGAGGCAGAAGGCAGAAGGCAGAAGGCAGGAGGCAGGAGGCAGGAGGTAGGAGGAAGAACGCGGGCAAGATGCCCGCACTATGAACATTTAATTATTAATATTTGTACTTTATATACTTGGAATATGCTGTCTGTTCCCTGTTCCCTGTTCCCTGTTCCCTATTCCCTGTTCCCTATTCCCTATTCCCTATTCCCTGTTCCCTCTTTTCTGGAGATATCTAATGATGGAATCACTAAATGTATTAGGTGAAAAGCTAGAAGTTTGCTGCACTTCTCCCATGACTGGATTTTATCGGGATGGGTTTTGTCAGACTGGACCATCAGATTTTGGTTCCCACGTTATTTGTGCGGCAGTGACAGCAGAATTTTTGGAATTTACTAAACGTCGTGGTAATGATTTGAGTACACCTAGACCAGAATATTCTTTTCCTGGTTTAAAACCGGGCGATCGCTGGTGTTTGTGTGCGTCTCGTTGGAAAGAAGCTCTAGATTCTGGGGTTGCACCACCAGTAGTTTTGTCAGCAACTCATCAAAAAGCTTTAGAAGTTGTGCCTTTGGAGGTTTTGCAGGAACACGCGCTTTCAATAATGGATAATGGATAATGGATAATTGATAATTACCTTTTCCTTTAAAGGAGAGGCTTTAAACTTTAACTATTCTGTAAGTTGAAAAAGGTAGTTAGTACTGATAACTAATAACTAAAATAACTTCTGACTTTTGACTTCTAACTTCATAATTTCATTTCTAACTTTTAACTTCTAAACTTCATAATTTCTAACTTTTGACTTTTGACTTTTGACTTTTGACTTCATTTCTGACTTTTGACTTTTGACTTTTGACTTCCAGAATGGGGTTGACAATTTGTATACTTAAGGTTAGTATAGAAAGTAATCACATCGGTATAAAGAACCTCGACAAATGAATAGCAGTAACTTTTTAATCTTTTCTAGTATTTTAGGAGTGGTTAAAAGGTTGTTTTTCATCTTTGCATGGTACCCCACATACGCGCCTCCGAGAATCGCTAAAACCCTGATTCTCTCGTTGACCCGCGTTGATGCCATGCTAGGAGCGGGTTTGAGCCTTGTCATTTTGGCAAAATTTGCCTGTTTGACTTTTTCATCAAAGGGGTGCGTATATTTGGGGGTCTGAAACCCTTATTCTGTCGTGGTTCCAAAACGTAGCTCCCCCCCGCTTGGGTTAATGCGGATTAGTTGGAAACATGGGATTTCTATCCTCCAAGAAGAGTTTACTTTGCCCCCCCGCTTGGGTTAATGCGGATTAGTTGGAAACTTTGGCCGATAATACCTCTTCAGCTCCCATTGCCTGGCTTGCCCCCCCGCTTGGGTTAATGCGGATTAGTTGGAAACTATTGGCCGTTTCTTTTGAGTCATAAATTCTTTGTTCCCCCCCCGCTTGGGTTAATGCGGATTAGTTGGAAACACTGCTTCTGGATCCTCCAAACAAGGAAAAAATTCCCCCCCCGCTTGGGTTAATGCGGATTAGTTGGAAACACTAATTCACACTTGTCCTTTTCTTCTATCGTAACCCCCCCGCTTGGGTTAATGCGGATTAGTTGGAAACTTGTGTGGTGCATCCTGTATCAAGTGCGCGCAAAACCCCCCCGCTTGGGTTAATGCGGATTAGTTGGAAACTTCCCAATTTGGAGCAAGAGTTTTTAACTCTTCCAAGAAAACCCCCCCGCTTGGGTTAATGCGGATTAGTTGGAAACGATACACGATATAAAGAGATGACCGCCCTTCTGTACTATAACCCCCCCGCTTGGGTTAATGCGGATTAGTTGGAAACCATAGATAGTAAAGTAACCACTGATCGGGTTATGTTTTTCCCCCCCGCTTGGGTTAATGCGGATTAGTTGGAAACATCAGTCTTGCCCCACTTAAGCTAAGACAGGCTTCCCCCCCGCTTGGGTTAATGCGGATTAGTTGGAAACACCGGGCCATGGTTGTATGAAGAAGCGTGAATCATAACCCCCCCGCTTGGGTTAATGCGGATTAGTTGGAAACCATTGCATACTGTTCGCCATCACCACATATCCAGCCCCCCCGCTTGGGTTAATGCGGATTAGTTGGAAACACAAACACATAACGGACGCTTTTCAAGTCGTCTGGTACCCCCCCCGCTTGGGTTAATGCGGATTAGTTGGAAACCCTTGGGAGCCAGCGCCTGCTGGAGCTGCTCGAGAGTCCCCCCCGCTTGGGTTAATGCGGATTAGTTGGAAACAAACCTTAGGGATTTAAAATTTTCGAACAAAGTCATCCCCCCCGCTTGGGTTAATGCGGATTAGTTGGAAACGCTTCTGTTGGGCACTTTTTTCTTATAGACATAGCACCCCCCCGCTTGGGTTAATGCGGATTAGTTGGAAACTCTTTTGAGTTAACGGTAGACACTTGTTTTCCGTTGAAACCCCCCCGCTTGGGTTAATGCGGATTAGTTGGAAACCTTTTGTAAAAATACTTCAGAAGGTTTAAGCGACCCCCCCGCTTGGGTTAATGCGGATTAGTTGGAAACTCTTGCCGCCGTTTATCAGCTTTTTCGATCTTTCCCCCCCGCTTGGGTTAATGCGGATTAGTTGGAAACTTTTGGTAGGAATTTCCCCCTAAACTTCCTTCAAAAATTATTTGACTGATAACTGATAACTGATAACTGAAGCGACGCCCCAGGTAGCTTAATCTGCCTGGGTTTTTTATTTTTTGAAATTTTCCCAGTTGCGATAGAACTCCATTCCACTGACGCGTTAACGCAGTTGTGCGCTAGCAATCGCAAAGTAGAACGGACACCTCAAGAGTCATCTTAAGATAACTTAAACTATTAGTGAAGGATTTCAGTCCTTGGCAAGCTTGGCTTGGCGAACCTCTACACAAGCCCCCTAAATCCCCCAAAATTGGGGGACTTTGAGAAGCAAATTGGCTCTTGTTCCCCCCAGAATTGGGGGGCTAGGGGGGCAAATTTCAGTTAAGACAACGTAAGATTCTCTTCTGCCTTGGCGGAAATAACTGACCAGTTACAAAATCCTAAAAGCCTTACCAATCAATACTTCTGACTTCTAACTTCTGACTTCTGACTTCCGCGTAGCGGCACTAGGGGGGCAAATTTCAGTTAAGACAATGTAAGATTCCCTTCTACCTTCTGCCTTCTGCCATCTACCCTCTGCCTTCTACTTTCCGCTATCAAACCATACTCTAAACCTTCAACAACCGCCTGATAAGAAGCATCCAAAATATTACAAGAAACCCCAAGAGTCGTCCACCGTTGCTGACCATTACTAGACTCAATTAATACCCTAGTTTTAGCAGAAGTACCAGCTCTACCATCCAAAATTCTCACTTTATAATCAGTCAAATAAAAATTAGCGATCGCTGGATAAAAATTTTCTAAAGCTTTCCGCAAAGCAGCATCCAAAGCTGAAACCGGACCATTTCCTTCAGCAGCTTCCAAAATATCCTGACCATTAACAGTAACTTTCACCGTCGCCAGAGAATTACTAACTTTTTCACCATCCTTATCCAAGTGAACCTGAAAACCCTTAATTTCAAAAAAATGCTGTCTTTGCTTCAAAGCTTTTCGCATCAATAACTCAAAACTAGCTTCTGCTCCCTCAAACTGATATCCCTCATTTTCTAACTCTTTTAAACTATCCAGAATTTGCCGACAAGCAGGGTTTTGACGGTCTAGCTCAATACCAAAACTTTTTGCCTTTGACAACACATTACTCAAACCTGCTTGGTCAGAAATCACAATGCGACGACTATTACCTATCTGTTGCGGTTGAATATGTTCATAAGTTAGAGGGTTGCGCTCCACTGCGGACACATGAATACCACCCTTATGAGCAAAAGCAGACAAACCCACAAATGGCGCATGATCGTCAGGAGCAAGATTCACAATTTCACTAATAAAGCGACTGGTCTGAGTCAGTTTTTCCAATTGTTGTGCCTGAATGCAATCATAACCCAACTTGATTTGTAAATTAGGAATCAAAGTACAAAGGTTAGCATTACCGCAACGTTCCCCATAACCATTGATAGTTCCCTGTACCATCCCCGCTCCTTCTCTGACAGCAGACAAAGCATTAGCAACAGCAGTCCCCGAATCATTATGAGTGTGAATGCCTAATTTTGCAGTAGGTAAAGCATGGGAAACATCTGCCACTATCTGAGTAACTTCGTGGGGAAGAGTACCGCCATTGGTATCACAGAGAACTAACCATTCCGCACCAGCATTTGTTGCAGCAGCTAAAGTTTGCAAAGCATAATCAGGATTATTTTTGTAACCATCAAACCAATGTTCCGCATCATAGATAACCTGACGACCTTGACTGCGGAGATAGGAAATGGTATCTGCAATCATTGCCAAATTTTCTTCCAGAGTAGTTTTCAGCCCCTCGACAACGTGTAAATCCCAAGATTTGCCAAAAATCGTCACCCACCGCGTACCCGCAGATAAAATAGGTTGTAGAGTGGTATCAGATGCTGCCTGTTTTCCGGGACGACGAGTGGAACAAAATGCAACTACTTCTGCTTGAGTAAGAGGTTGTTCTTTTAGTTGCCAGAAAAATTGTACGTCTTTAGGATTTGCACCTGGCCAACCTCCTTCAATAAAAGGAATCCCTAAGCTGTCGAGTTGGTGGGCGATGCGTAGTTTGTCTTCTAGGGATAAGGATAGTCCTTCTCGTTGGGCGCCGTCGCGTAGGGTTGTATCGTAAATCCAGAGTTTTGTCATTATTATTAGGGGTGTTAGAAATTCACATAATTTTTCAACTTAATTTAAACTTTATAATTAATCTTGCTTTTTCACTAATTTTTAACTTTATCTTTTAACTTTTAACTGTTAACATAGATAACTAATATAGGTCAAGATTATGAAATAATTTGTTATGGTGAAGATTCAGGCTCAAGGTAAAACTATAACTTGCGATCGCGGTGCAAATCTGCGTCAGGTTTTACTGAAAAATGGTGTTGATGTCTATAATGGCAATGCTTCAATTATTAACTGTCGTAGTATTGGTACTTGTGGCACTTGTGCAGTGGAAATAGAAGGAGAAGTTTCTCCAATTCAATGGCGAGAAAAAGCCAGACTTTCTGTACCTCCTCATACCCCTAATTCTTGTAAACGTTTATCTTGTCAAGTGCAAGTTTTAGGAGATATAAAAGTAACTAAATATAATGGTTTTTGGGGGCAAGGTTCCGAAATTGTTTGGACTCCTGAAAGATAGAATAAAGCTTGAAAAAAATTACTAAAAACATCTGCCAAAAAGGGACATATTAGGGATAAAAATTTCAGACTTTTGAGCTATTTTTTGGTTTTTTACAAATGATTTGGGATTATTCTCTGATAATAAAAACATAGAAAAAATATTATTTATAGCAACCGCAAGGTTGATGTTTGACACAGCGGTTTCCATTGTTATGAGGTACACCTGTCGATGGCTAGATTGCCTCACTACAATGATTTTACCATTCAAGCTTGTACCTCATTTGCCCGAAATATGCTGTAATTAGTGCGAGCATCTTGCTCGCGTCTTAACGAAGTCAGAAGTCAGAAGTCAGAAGTCAGAAGTTATTCTTTGTAACGGAGATTTGAGCAACTCTCCAAATTATTTTGATAAATCATCATAATTATCCGATGTCCTAACTATAGTGGCGACTGTTATACAGTAGTTTCCGAAGTTATAAGGTACAGGACTAGCGGGCAAGATGCCCGCACTACAAGAATTTTACGATTCAGACTCGTGCATTATTAGTCCGAAATATGCTGTATATTTGAATAAAACCAAAGTACAGAACTCAAAAAGTGTTGCCAATAATCATCCATAAATTTATGTAAAAAAATCTTATCGCATCCTTCTTCACTACTCCTTATTTAGAAAATGAATCAATCAAGTAATATCCTAATAATTGGTGGCGGCATTATTGGTCTATCAATAGCAATAGAACTAACATTAAGAGGAGCAAAAGTAACAGTTATTAGCCGTGATTTTCAGCAAACAGCGACAAATGCTGCGGCTGGAATGTTGGCTCCTCAAGCAGAAGCTATTCCTCCTGGAAAAATGTTAGATTTATGTTTAAAAAGTCGGGCATTATATCCAGAATGGATAAACAAAATAGAATCAATTAGTGGTATAGAAACTGGCTATTGGCCTTGTGGAATTTTAGCCCCAGTTTATGCAGAAAAAGATAGAGAAAATTATGCTTTACAAAACCTAAATTATCAATGGTTAAATCAAGCAGAAATCCATGAATATCAACCAGGATTAAGTCAAGAGGTAATAGGTGGTTGGTCTTATCCTGAAGATGGGCAAGTAGATAATCGTTATTTGTACGAGTCAACTATTGCGGCAGCTAAAGAGTTAAAAATTGATATTATTGAAGGAATTGTTATAGAAATAATTCATAAAAAAAGTAAAATTCAAAGCATCAAAACATCAATAGGTGAGTTACAAGCAGAACATTATGTATTAGCAACAGGTGCATGGTCTCAGGAGTTATTACCAATACCTGTATTTCCGAGAAAGGGGCAAATGTTGTCGTTAAAAATTCCCTCATATATAACTAGAGAAAATCTACCTTTACAACAAGTTTTATTTGGCACAGAAAGTTATATTGTGCCGCGCCAAGATGGAAGAATAGTTATCGGTGCAACAAATGAAAAAGTCGGATTTTCAGAGGGAAATACAGCAGCAGGAATTCAAGAATTATTGGGAAATGCTATTCGGTTATATCCGATTTTAAAAGATTACAAAATATTAGAATTGTGGTGGGGTTTTCGTCCTGATACTCCAGATGAAATGCCAATATTAGGAACAAGTAATTATGATAATTTGACTATTGCTACTGGGCATTATCGGAATGGAATTTTATTAACACCTGTAACAGCGCTATTAATAGCTGATTTGATTTGGGATAATAAATCCGATCGTTTGTTAGATGCTTTTCATTATTCTAGGTTTATTGATAATGCATAAGTGATAACTGAGGAGATATATTAATTGATAACTGAGAGGATATCTGAAAAGTTGTTTAATACTGAATTTTGCCCCCCTAGCCCCCCAATTCTGGGGGGAACAAGAATCCATTAGCGGGTAAAAGTACCCCAATTTTGGGGGATGCGCGGGGGCTTTAATGAGGATATCTGAAAAGTTGTTTAATACTGAGTTTTGCCTCCCTAGCCCCCCAATTCTGGGGGGAATAAGAGTCAATTTGCTTGCTCTAGTCCCCCAATTTTGGGCAGGGCTGTTTCAAAGTATTGTAGATTAACGATAAGCGGGAGAACGGGAGATGAAGGGATAGTGGAACAGTGAAATTTGCC
>NZ_JAAHHG010000021.1:0-24981 GCF_010692555.1 Okeania sp. SIO3B5
TGTGGGAATTAAAGCTGCTGGAGGAATTAAAACTTATGAGCAAGCAGTGGATCTAATTTCTGTTGGTGCTACTCGGTTAGGTACATCTCGTGGTCTAGAATTGCTGAAGGTTTTAGGTGGTAGGTTTCAATAATTAATAATTAATAATTAATAATTAATAATTAATAATTACCTTTCCTTGAAAAGAAGAGGATTGACTCAAAAGAAAATTTTTATTTATTATCCCCTTAAAAGGTGAGGCTTTAAACCACAATTTTTCGGTAAATTTAACAGGGAAAACTGGAGCGATCAAAAGTTTCGGATATTCCTTAAAATTATGTAATTACAGCGCTTTCCGTTGTTATGAGGTACACCCGCGCTGGCAAGATGCCTAAACGCAGGCAAGATGCCCACGCTACATGATTTTCACGATTTATCCTGTACATCATTTGCCCAAAATTTGCTGTAAATATTGATGTCCCGACTTCTGACTTCTAACTTCTAACTTTTGACTTATTAATTTCTTCACTTTTGACTTTTGACTTTTGACTTTTGACTTCTAATTTCTTCACTTTTGACTTTTAACTTCTAACTTATTCTTCACCTTTGACTTTTGACTTTTGACTTTTGACTTATTAATTTCTTCACCTTTAACTTTTGACTTTTGACTTTTGACTTTTGACTTTTGACTTATTAATTTCTTCACTTTTGACTTTTGACTTTTGACTTTTGACTTTAAAAATGGCCCGAACCTACAAAGCAACTGGAATAAATCTTAAAGCTATACCCATAGGTGAATCAGACCGTTTATTAACGATTTTGACACCAGAATATGGTTTGATTCGAGTAGTGGCACCAGGAGTGAGGAAGCCAAAATCCAAATTGGGCGGCAGAAGTGAACTATTTGTCGTAAATCAATTATTAATTTCCCAAGGGCGATCGCTTGATAGAATAAATCAAGCAGAAACTATATTATCCTACGCGGGTCTTAGTCAAAACTTAGGAAAACTAGCAGCAGGTCAATATCTAGCAGAATTAGTCCTCCATCAAGCCTTAAGCGAACATCCTCAAACAGAGCTTTTCTATCTTCTCAGCGAACATTTGGAACGTATAGAAAAACTACAAAACAAAACTGACCGTCTCTGGCATACCCAACTCATATCATATCTCGCTCATGGCATTTATCATCTATTAGCCATAGAAGGAATTGCTCCCCAAGTACAAATCTGTTGCATTACTGGACGTCCATTACAGCCAAACTTTAATCATCCTAATTGGCAAGTGGGATTTAGTATAGATTCAGGTGGAGCCATTAAACTTGCTGATACTTCTGTAATTTCATCTTCACAGCAGCAAGTTAGGATGAATACTATGCTAAATGCCAATCAACTTTCACTATTTCAACAGTTAGCTCAACCTCAGCTCAATGCTCAGGTAGAACTCACTTCTCATCAAGATTGGGTCATCGTTGAAAAACTTTTAAGAAAATATACTCAATATCATTTGGGTTACTCTATCCGCTCTGCGGCTCTTATTGATACTTATTTACAATCCATATCTCCCTCAATAAAAAATGCAATTGTCTGATTCAGAGTTAAATACAGAAGAAAAACAACAAACACAATCAAAAGTAGAACCTATTTCAGCTACATCCTTAGCAGACATGGAACCCGAACGTGGACTTTTGCCAGTGCTGAAAAATGGTAAATTTTTAATCCTCTGGAGTGGTCAAGTTTTTTCCCAACTTGCTGATAAAGTTTACCTGGTACTCACAATCGCTATTATTGCTAATCAATTCCAAGCAGCAGACCAGACTATAAGTAGATGGGTTTCGGCAATTATGATTGCTTTTACTATTCCTGCGGTGCTATTTGGAGCTGGAGCTGGTGTCTATGTGGATAGGTGGCCGAAAAAGATAGTATTGGTGGCCACTAATCTACTTAGGGGAGGATTAGTTTTGATTCTGCCACTAATATTGTGGCTGTCTAACGATTTTAATCTGGGCAATTTACCTTTGGGATTTTGCTTAATGTTGCTTTTAACTTTTTTAGTTTCTACCCTAACTCAATTTTTTGCCCCTGCTGAACAAGCGGTAATTCCTTTAATTGTGGAAAAGCGACATCTACTTTCGGCTAATTCTTTATATACAACTACTATGATGGCTTCTGTAATTATTGGCTTTGCAGTGGGAGACCCATTATTAGAGTTGGCTGATAGTTTAGTAAGCAAAATTGGTGTAGGGGAAGCTATTGGTAAAGAGTTAGTTGTGGGAGGGAGTTACGCGATCGCTGGTTTATTACTAATTTTAATCAAAACTGGGGAACAGAAGGACTTAAGTGAAAAGGAACAACCTCATATTTTGGAAGACCTGGGGGATGGCCTAAATTATCTGAAAAATCATCTTCAAGTTCGTAACGCGATTATTCAGCAAATCATTTTATTTTCTATTTTTGCAGCTTTGGCAGTTTTAGCTGTACGTCTGGCAGAGATTATTCCTGGTATGGAGGCTGAAGAATTTGGATTTTTATTAGCTGCTGCTGGGATAGGTATGGCTATGGGCGCTGGAATAGTTGGTCAACTTGGACATTGGTTATCCCATTTCCAACTCAGTCTAATTGGATCTATAGGAATGGCAATTTCTTTAGTTGGTTTGTCGATATTTAACCAACAGTTGTGGGTGACTATGGGTTTGATTGGTCTTTTGGGAATGTTTGGTGCAATAGTGGGAGTACCGATGCAAACTACTGTTCAAGCTGAAACTCCTGAAGAAATGCGGGGTAAGGTATTTGGTCTCCAGAATAATGCGGTTAATATTGCTCTTAGTTTACCTTTGGCTTTAGCGGGAGTTGCAGAAACTTTTTTGGGTTTATCAACTGTTCTTCTTGGGTTGGCAGGGGTGGCAATATTAGCAGGTGTTTTCTTCAGTTTCTTTTCTATACCGACTTTTGAATAGTTGTCATTTCAGTTATCAGTTAGGAGTTATCAGTACCTCTGCCTAAAGTCAAAGGCTTGAAATATTTATGGCGATTTTATTTCATCCCCTAGAATAGGGAAACTTGAGACCTTATTTTTGGGTCATATAGTCAGATACCTCTATATTGTGGAGGTGGAGGTTTACACCCTCCTTGACAGGCAGGAGGAATTATACTATTTCTAATAAATAGAAAACACAGGGAGAGGATATTACCTTTAGTTTTTTCCTAACTGTAGAGTTCCTAGTTGTCGCGCTTACGCAACTTTGGGACAATTTGCCACATAAATAGAACTGTAGATATTAATCGGAAATATACACTATGTCAATGGACGAAATCAAAGAAGGGGTAGAGGAAGCAAAGAATATTCTAGACACATTTGCGGGTGACTCTAAGAATTCTAGTGCAATCCAAAGGAGTCTTAATCTTACCTCAGCACTTGCAAAATTGTCAGGTATGTCAAATGTTCTAGGGGGAGCAGGCGCTATCTTAGGCTTAGTCAACATATTTGTAGGAGGGCCGAGTGATACAGAACAAATTCTCGCTGCGATATCTAAGCTGAGTAAAAAAATTGACGAGTTGAAGGAGCATATAGATGAAAAGTTTGAGCATCTAGACAAAATGACTGAAAATGTCTCTGCCCGAGAAAGTTTCTATAGTGCTACAGGATACTTGGATTCTTTTACTAAAAATATCGAGATTTTGGAAAATTATCAAAATCACAGTGCTCAAGAAGTCGAAATAGTTAGGAGCGCGCTTAAACAGGATGATGGGGCATATAGTAAGATATTGGAAAAAGCAAATAATCTAGTAGATATTCTCACAAGTACAGGAACAATTAGTTTGAATATTTTAGATACAACGCTTGACATAACTGATGGCGATCTGGGAATAATGATTGATGTTTTTAATTCATGTTATTATTACCTGCTTAAAGCTGCAAGATTGTACGCAATAATGTTAACTTTATATGAAGAAGAACATTCAAATTCAGAAAAAACATCAGAAGAAACAGTTGTTGCAATTGCTAATATTGTAGAACATAACTTTCAAGAAAAGTTCTCCAAATGTAATGATTATTTGCAGCAAATAAAGAATAATTACACTGAGGAGAATAATAATATAAAATTCAAGAAATGGGTCAAAAAGACCAGCGAGAAACTAATCGATCAACTCCAACCAGAACCAGATGAGTGGAAAAAAGATGGCACAGCCAACAAGATATGCCAAGAACTCAGCAAGAAATTTTTCTGCTATGAAATTCTAGTGGTAGTGTACAGACCGTATGAAGAGCATCAAGAATATGGTCATATAAAATTGGGAAATCCAAACAGATATGTATTCTTTCACAACAAGAAACGGTTAAACATACTGATAGGGTGGAGTGTAAGGAAATCCCTACAAACACAGAGTGAGGCGAAAACATATCTAGATAAGAATCGCCAAATATTAGAAGAGTTGAATAATTTTAAACAGAAATATTACAAAGATACGTATACATACTCTCCCACGGCGGCAAAAAATCCAATTAAACACGCATATAGTAAGTATGCCGGGGCAAACGAAGTGTGGTTATGGGTAACAAAGCATAACCCGAGGATGTATAATAGTATAGAGACAGCCTGGTTGGAAATCCAAGAACGTACAACAAACCTATGGACAATGTGGATAATGTACGCGCAGGAACAACAGACAGACCCGAATAGGCTGGAAATAGACACCCCAAAAATTTTTATAACAGGTTGGGATTTCACAAATAAGCTCGACGAGGGAACTCTAATAATATGGAGGTAAAAATTCATAAAAATTAGGGTGTCAAGCTCGAGATAGCAAATAGCAAACAAAAAAAAGGGCGTTGGTAAATCAAGAGATGAAACCTTAAGAGTAATCTGTTTCTGATACCTCTAAATATTTTACCAGAGAGAGCAAGTAATGGGCATCACCCCTAGTAAAAAATCATCTTAACTAATTACCAACGCCAAAAAAAGCAAGTGTAGAAGGATGTGAAAATTCACATACAGCTACTAAAAGTCGAAAAAAAACCACCCGTTTGAGAAAACCGAAAAACCACTTTTTACCCATTTAAAGCAACGGCGAGTGTATTCCCAAATGCGACTCGTTGTTGCAACCTGATCGCTAGGAGTCCAAAAAATATGAGATTTATTTTCAATTCCGCAGGGATGAAGTAAATCTATATTGATGATAGAGGTCAAAATTTAGTTCTTTAAATTCTGCTTCAGCATCAATAGTAACTAAGGGTTTTAAGTGATTAATTTCTAAACATTGATGAGCAAATTCACTCAAACTGGAACGAAATTTATCTAAATTTTCCCCAGGCAGAGAAAAACCGCCCGCTGCTTTATGACCACCATATTTTCCTAATAGTTCGTCACAAAATTGTAACGCCTCAAAAGCATTAAATTCAGGAATACCACGAGCAGAACCCCTAATTATAGAACGTAACG
The DNA here is from genome assembly GCF_010692555.1 of Okeania sp. SIO3B5. Lineage (GTDB taxonomy): Bacteria > Cyanobacteriota > Cyanobacteriia > Cyanobacteriales > Microcoleaceae > Okeania. The sequence goes on from NZ_JAAHHG010000021.1 coordinate 5,417, forward strand.
CGCCACTATACCCTAAAACTGACCCTAATTTGAAGATGGAACATTTTTTTATACTGACAGGACTTATATCAAATCCGGTAGTATCGGTATAAAAAAGCGTAGAAACCGAGGAAAGTTTTAAATGCCCCTATAACATCTAGCTCCCACAAACCCGGTTTCTTATAACACACCGAAGCAAGCAGATTTGATATTACGCAGGCAAACTCAGTTGGAATTTCTTCCTATTTCAGAATCAACGCAACTTCCTTGGCAAAATAAGTCAAAATTAAATCCGCACCAGCTCGTTTCATACTGGTTAAAGTTTCCAACATCACCTTTTTTTCATCTATCCAACCCTTCTGACCAGCAGCCTTAATCATGGCATATTCCCCACTCACGTTATAAGCAGCTACAGGTAGATTTGTTGTCTTTTTTACCTCACAAATAATATCTAAATAAGCGAGCGCTGGCTTAACCATCACCATATCTGCACCTTCGGCAATATCCAAAGCCACCTCTTTGATGGCTTCCCTAGCATTAGCAGGATTCATTTGATAAGTCTTTTTGTCCCCAAATTTTGGTGCGGAATCCAAAGCATCGCGAAACGGACCATAATAAGCTGAGGCATATTTAGCAGAGTAAGCAAGTATTCCCACATCAAAGTATTCAGCAGCATCGAGAGCTTGGCGAATTGCTCCAATACGCCCATCCATCATATCTGAGGGAGCGACAATATCAGCACCTGCTTCGGCCTGGGATAATGCTTGTTTGACCAAAACTTCTACAGTAGAGTCGTTGAGAATGACTCCATTTTCCCCCACAATACCGTCGTGACCTTCGCTGGAATAGGGGTCGAGGGCGACATCAGTAATGACGACAATATCTGGTATTGTTTGTTTAATTGCTTTTACAGTTCTTTGTATTAACCCATCTGGGTTGTAGCTTTCAGTGCCAACGTTGTCTTTTTTAGCTTCCTCAACTAGGGGGAATAAAGCGATCGCATTAATTCCTAAATTATAAGCATCCTCTATTTCTTTGAGTAGTAAATCTAGAGTATAGCGATAACTTCCTGGCATCGAAACAACCTCGACTTTTTGCCCTTCTCCTTCCATTACAAACAATGGATAAATTAGATCGTTAACTGTCAACTGGGTTTCCTCAACCATACGTCGCAAAGCAGGAGTGCGACGGAGACGACGGGGACGCTGTACGGCGGGAGATTCTGTGGACAAATTTGCTTCTGTCATGGGTAGATTAGTTATCCTAATAATTTTGATAGTTATTAATCATAATCAAAAATTTACATCTAGTCAATGGAGATTAGAGAGCTACAAAAAGTCAGCATTTTCAGCAGAGAAGGGCGGAAAAATCAAGAGAGAATGTTTTTTCTACTGAGAACTTTGTACTGTCCAATAAAATTTGTACAACTTATTTTTACAATCCTATGAAGTATAAAGTTGACTATTCTTTTTAATGTATATTTCAAACTTTAATGTATATTTCAAACGTAATCAAGGTTTACGTCCAGCATATGCGCGCCTTCTTTGACCAGGGAAAAAGCGATCGCCAATAACCCATCCCAATCATCTTCATTCAGTGCAGCACAGGGTTAGGGTGAAAAAGTCAAATATATTTCTGATGTGTTAGAGACAGCATAACGTATCAAAGCAAGATGATCTGATTGCAGTAGGACTTAGAGGTTTACCAAGAGTTTGGAACGATTACCATTTGGAGCCATCCACAAACCCCAGAATCCCCCTTTTTTCCAAGTAAGACCGTTCATCATTGGTATTCCCACGATCGCGGCGACTGTTTCGATGCGGAAAACGGTCAAACATAAAAATCATTTGGTAATGCTCGAATGCCTTTTGAAATGCATTCAGAAACTCATACTGATGTTCCTCATCTTCGTTGATTATCTTGAGAAACTCTAACGATCGCTTTTGGGAGGCAAGGTTTTCATCGTGCATGAACGGATACACAACAAACAGCTTTTGGTAGCCAGTAAAATAATAGTTAAAGAAGCAACCTTGCAGATTTTTGTCCGCCGCCGCTAAGCCTAGGTTGTCATATTTGTATGCTTTTTCAGTGCCTCGAAACATGTTCCGTGAAAATTGATCTATCAGTAAAATATAGGCTAAGTTTTCATAGGGATTTGTATCGATTTCCCATCTCAGCTTGCCCTGGACAGCCGCGTCAAATGTTTCTGAGAATTTTTCGCGGATTTGCTTATCAACTTCCTGACTACCTGCTGCGCCTGCAGGACCATGAGGAAACCACTTACTATTGTAGACTCCTTTCCCACCTTTAACTATATCATTATCCCATTGCTCATACCAAAAGTGAAGAATTTTTATGGCTTCTGGATCAGTCTCCCGCAACAAAAGCATTTTTTGCTCCCAGTTTGGCTTTGGACAATCTTTGAGATCAACCGTGTGAGTTGGGTCGGCAATGAGGATAGGTTCGGTAAAAGCTAATGCTACAGGACTAGCTACCCAAAATAAGACAAGAAGGAACAAGATAAAACTGAAAAATGTGACTTTTATTCGGAGAATCATGATTAGGGCTGTGAGTATGTTTTATATTGACAAAAAATCAAGAAGAGCTTAGTGATATACCCTCTCAAAAGCAGTGCTTCCGGAAGCTCATAGACTTCTCACCAGAGAGATATCTAACTATTAACTAGACAGCGCTTAGCTGCCTAACATACTAAGATTAGCGAAGGAGCAACCCCTTACCGCAAAATCCTTGTAGTAGACCGTTTCATCTTAAATGTTGCTTTATAAAAATGCTGGAATCTCTCTATAGCAAGAATTTAGCCCGAAAAGCTAATGCACTATTTTAGCTGAAACAGTCAAGTAATGTAGGATAGCACTAAAGTAATTAAGTGTCAACACGGGTGAGTGCGTGATATACAAAAACTTCTAAACGGGCTGCATTACTGACCAGTTTGTGCTTTCAGCCCGTAGAACAGGTAGAATTAGATGGAATTTGGCAGATATGCACCCTATCTTAAACACGCTGGAACCCAGTCTATAAAAGACTTATAGTGCTAAACCAGAGCGGCCACAAAATAAAAATAAGATTAGCAATCTTCATTAAAACTGTTCTAAACTGAATAGGCAGTGTAAATAGTTTGTAACGCTCTTTGCACAATATCTTCATCTGAAAGTGCCGATAAGGCTAAAGCTGGTGGCCCCCCATTTAAAACCATAATGATAGGTTCTTTAATGTACGGATAAAGATTAAACCATTGGTTAAACTGCCCCGGAGGAAGATCGTTTTCTGGAGTTAATATCCAGGTAGTTGATAAATCCCAGAATGGCTGATCGAATAACAAATAAATTTTGTCTAAAGTCCCCATTCCGAGTCGATCAATAGCTCGCTGCTTATTTTTGGGCAATACAGGATTGAACTTGATATCTCCTCTTTTGAGTACACCAAGGGGGACTGTTACCAAAACCGCATCAAAAGATTGATTATTAATTTTCTCAAAACTCAGTGTCACTCCTTTTTGAGTTCTCGAAATTTCCTTAACCAATGTATTCAATTGAATTTTGTAGTCACCCTTCAAGGCTGCCAAAATACCTGCGTATCCATCTGGGAATATGACATCGGGACCACCGTAGTCATTCACGAAGAGATAAGCCAACTGATTGATTTGATCTTCATTTGTTCCAGCCGTATGCTGGATACTAACAACATTTTCCAACCATGCTGGGGCATCGCGGTCCCTAATTTTACGCCCATCACGTCCTCGAATAATGTAATCCTCTTTTTCCGTTTGGATAAGTCGCTGACTTAGCCCCTCGGCCAAATTCACAAGGGGGTTTCCGTTTATCCCATGAATCCAACTAGCTCCCAGTTCCAATGGTACTCCCAGTCCGTCATCTGTCCATATCCGTCCCCCAATGCGATCGCGTGCTTCAAACACAGTAACTTCTCGACTATTTGTAGAAAGTTTATGTGCTGAAGCAAGGCCACTCATTCCCGCACCAATAATTGCAATTCTATCAGCACTACCTTGCAAAATTGAGTTAGCTGCCCGAAGCCCGGATTTGTAGGCAGCATGAACTGTACTGTTGTGCTTTGGAAAAGTAGCTTCACCAGCAAAAAATATCTTCTTGTCAATGGGCTGCTCCAGGGCACGAATGTCACTGCGCGAAGCTCCCTTTGGGATGTGTGAATATGAGCCGTATGTGTAGGGATCACGACTCCAATTGGTTCGGATGTAGCCCAGAAGCTTTTGTTTTTTTGCCTGAAAACTGTGCCAGGGCAAGAAATTCAAAAGTAAGCCACTTGTAACTCCATGTAGTAATAATCGTCGATTCATTTTTAGCTAGATTTATCAAAAGATCATTAGTTACTTTAGCCTAAATTTGATAAACATTAAGTATAGTCAAAAAAGTGTTTGGGGAGGGGTAGAGCGATCGCTTATCTGCTATCATTTCCCTTATTTAGATTCCACAAAATTCTCAATCTGTCAAACTACTGATTAGGGAGCGACAAAAAGTCAGAATTTTCAGCAGAGAAGGGCGGAAAAATCAACGAGGAATGTTTTTTTATACTGAGAACTTTGTACTGTCCAATAAAATTTGTACAACTTATTTTTACATGAATCCTATGAAGAAAAAATTGATTATTCTTTTAAAGAATATTTCCCTTATAGCTGAACAAAGAAAACAAAAACCAACCGCACAAAAAGAAAGTCAAAGATGGCTTGATAGTCTCATCAAAACCGAGTCAATCATTCCTTCTGACTTGCAAGTAGGGGTAAATATAGTATACTATATCTAGGCAAAGGCTTTTAAATCTTGCCAGAAAAGCATTATAAAATTAGTTGGCACGCTCATTGCAGCTTCTCTAGTTTTAAGCCAAGCTAGTTATTTGGTATAAATATAATAGAGTTGAAAGAGAGTTGAGATGATAAGATAGCTCTTTAGGCTAATATTTAGGGCTTGCTGATTAAATCTAAAAGGTAAGCATTCAGCAGTCAGCAATCAGCAATCAGCTTTAGAATTAAAAGTATGAGCAATAGAATTGCCCATTACTTAACCGTAAGCAGTAAGCGCGAGCCACATCTACATTTCTTTCCATATATGTTGAAAATGTAGTAGAAGTTAAACGAGTACTTGCTTCATTTATTAAAAAGCTGAGAGCTGATAGCTAATAGCTGAATGCTTACTCTAAAAGTATTTACAGATAAAGGTTTTATATCATGTCCGGATAATTAGTGATAAAAAAACTTTCTCCTTCAACTCCAGTTCTTCTTCTTTCTTCCCTCTTTCCTCCTGACTCCTGACTCCTGAGGACTGACTCCTCCGTAGTTATTTATTTATCACTGTTCAACCGGACATGATATTAGCCTTTTTGGGGTCGAAAAAAGTACACCTATTTCAGTCTAAAACGCTCAAAAAGTTAGTATTTTAGGCGCATAGTTGGGCAGAAAAATAAAGAGACAATTCTTACTCCTAACTCCTCTCAATTCCCTTTCCTCCTGTCTCCTGTCTCCTGTCTCCTGTCTCCTGTCTCCTACCCTCACCCATAAGATTTTTTCAGCAAACCCTATTTAGATTTTTAAGTCTGATATTCTAGATTAGTAACGAAATAACTATATCCCCTAAGTAAAAATGTTAACTATTGGAACACAAAAAAGCGATCGAATTAGCACAATTACTCATACAACTTGGGCTGAATATATTAGTTTAGATTTGCCCAGTAAACGAGTCTCATTTCGCAATGGAGTTATTACTATCGTGTCTCCAGGACGTAACCATGAATTAATTGGTGATTATATTAGAGCAATTATTTGGGCTTACTGCCGTCAAAACAACCTTGCACTGTTTCCTTACAATCAAACTACTCTTAAGGAAGATGGAATTGAAGGGANTCCAATGGAGGGATTAATGGTTACATTAGAAGATGCCAGAAGAGTAATTAGTGCTGCTGAAAAAAAAGCACTCGAAATTGGTCAACCCATGAATATAGCAGTAGTGGATGGGGGAGGAAATTTAGTAGCCCATGTACGAATGGATGGAGCTTGGATCGGAAGTATCGATATATCTATTAAAAAAGCCTATACTTCGCGGGCGTTCAATCTGGCCACTAAAGATTTAGCCGAACAGAGTCAATCAGGAGGACAATTTTTTGGGATTCATGCCTCTAACAATGGCAAAATCATGATTTTTGCTGGGGGAATACCCCTTTACAGTGAGGAACAAGTAGTAGGGGCAATTGGGGTTAGTGGGGGGTCGGGAGAGCAAGACCATGCCGTAGCTGAAGCTGGAGCCGCCCTATTTTAATTCTTGAAAACATCATTTGAGATGGATAAGGTAAGATCAGGCTTGGAGAGGTTATATCAAATCCGGTTAAACAGCCATAGAATGGTTAAGTAAGGAGGAGTCAGGAGTCAGGAGTCAGGAGGAGAAAGAATTACAAAGATGAGCGTAGTTATGACGATTGAAGAATTTTTTTATGTCCAATTAAACGGATTTGATATTAGCGATCGCCTATTTCAATTGGATTTGGGTTCATACTCGCAAAGAAAATACTGCTGCACAAAGAGCTGAGTTGGCGTTCGCGGAGCGTTGCGTCAGCAGTATCGCTCCTTGGAGTTGGAACGACCTAATTATATCATGTTCGGTTGAATACTTATAATATCTGTGGATCGAAGGCAGGAGGCAGGAGGCAGCTATGCTGAAGGGAAAGAGCAAGGTTAGAAGGCAGAAGGTTTTTTATAACTGATTATCCGAACATGATATTACTTATCCCAAACTTTACTGATGCACTACCGTATTTTCAATAGTTTACAGTTCTAAAAGAAACTTCATTAGTATTAGGATTATAAAGAGTATAGGTAGCATTTCCCGACAAACTTCCCACATTACCTACCCCTATAACCTGACGTAGTGTTGTCAAAGTTTGAGTAGATGATGTTGTCTCAATAGCACCTACTTCAGCTCCCAACTTTGTCACCCCACTACTCACCGAACCATTTTCTAACTGATATTTAAAAGCTAAACCAGACCGACCACAAAATAAATTATTAACGCCAAAACGCATTAATCTATCTAACATTTGTATCGGTGGAGTATCGGGAGTCAATTTATCGCTTACTCCCAGAGTGCTACCGTGAATTAATAAACAGTCAAGTTCAGAAAAACCAAAAGGCAAATTTCTCAACCATTCTACTGTTTCTCTATCTACATTATCCCATAATGTTTTTACAGTATCTATGCCATATTCTGCTATTAATTCTGTCGGTTCGGTTGTGGTAGTTAATCCATGTAAAATCAAAGATTGTTCTTCCCACCATCCCGTACAAACTTGGGGTTTAAGTTCGTTTTTTTTGGGATAACGTACTCGCTCTACTAATTTTTTGCAATCTATATTTAGCCCGACTAAATCTCCTAAAACATATAAAACTTCCACAGAATATCTCTGCTTTTTTATATCAGCAAGTACCGCTTCATAAGCTGTGATATTTCCTTGAATTCCAGTTAAAATTGCCCAATAATTCATATAATTTTTTGCTTTTTTTTAGGTTATATAAAGTGAGATTAAATTGATAATTGATACAGGACTTACACCATGAACCCTATTGGTAGTGGACTGTTTCACCTAAAATGGTGCTTTAGAGAAGTCAGGGCAAGACACGGATTTGGCCACGGATGCACAGATGGATGCACAGCTCAAACTGTGCAGAGCACTTTTAACTTGAAAATTCTTACTTTTAAAGGCATGACTTTTGAATTCAATCTAATGCACCATTTAAGATGAAACGGTCTACTACCAATAGCTTATTCAATTATCAATTATTAATTATTAATTATTAATTATTAATTATTAATTATTAATTATTACTTATCTTTCACAAATATGAGTAGGGTCATCAGCTTTTTCAGCATATTCTAAACCTCTTGCCAAACGCCAAGCAAAAATTTCTGGCAACCCCTTATTAACTATAGCTTCACAAGTAAGTTGATAATCATAGGGAATCTCTCGAATATTTACTTCTCCTGTTTCATTGTCATAAATAACATAAGTAGCATTCGGTCTGCCATGACGAGGTTCTCCTACAGAACCAACATTAACAATTTTTTTCAGAGGAGCAATACAACTCTTTGACTCTAAATTTTCGCTCCCAAAACTATTAACTTTAACTAATAATTGACCAGCATCAAGAGTCCGAACATAAGGCACATGAGTATGACCGCAAAACAATACATCAGCACCACTACTTAACACTCTTTCAACTGCTAAAAATCCATCTAAATCTGGCAATAAATATTCATGGTTACTATGAGGACTACCATGAACAAAACACATATTTTCCTCTTTCAAAGTATGAGGTAAAGATGCTAAATATTCTCGCGTTTCTGGATGAATTTCTCGATCGGTCCATTCGTGGGCTAACTTGCCACGTTTCTCTGCTAATAAAGAAGGATAACTACATTCACAAGAATTTAATCCCTCCACAATATCCTCATCCCAACAACCTAAAACTGTGGGAATATCTAAACTGCGAATTTGCTCGACAACCGCGTTAGGATGGGGACCATAACCGACCAAATCTCCCACACAGAAAATTTTCTCTGCTTTCTGTTTTTCTATATCTATTAATACAGTATTTAAAGCTTCGTAATTGCCATGAATACAAGACATAACTGCGATTTTCATAACTAACTATTCCTCTTCAATTATTAATTATTAACTATTAAGCTAAGACGCATTTTAAATGCGTTTTAGGAATTCAGAATCCAGAATTAAGAATCCAGAATTAACAAGAGTTACATTCTTAATCTAGACATAGAACAAATATGCGGTTTAAATGCTTAACTATTAACTATTCCTCTTCAATTATTAATTATTAATTATTAATTATTAATTATTAATTATTAATTATTTCTATATCTATCTATTAATACAGTATTTAAAGCTTCGTAATTGCCATGAATACAAGACATAACTGCGATTTTCATAACTGACTATTCCTCTTCAATTATTAATTATTAACTATTAAGCTAAGACGCGTTTAAAATGCGTTTTAGGAATTTAGAATCCAGAATTAAGAATCCAGAATTAACAAGAGTTACATTCTTAATCTAGACATAGAACAAATATGCGGTTTAAATGCTTAACTATTAATTATTAATTATTAATTATTAACTATTCCTCTTCAATTATTAATTATTAATTATTAATTATTTCTATATCTATCTATTAATACAGCATTTAAAGCTTCGTAGTTGCCATGAATGCAAGACATAACTGCGATTTTCATACTAACTAGGGTTTGCTGATTAAAGCTCAAAGTATTGATAGATATAAAAGTTTGAGCATTTTCAGGTACTAATAAAGTACCAGCTTTTAGGTGTCTCAGGTTCAAAAATTCAGCATTTTGAGCAAGAGTTGGGCAGAAAATCATTCTTAGGATTCTTCTGACTACCTCTTCTATAATTCCCATTTCTCCTGACTTCTGGATTCTGTTTGCGGAGCATTCCGAAGGAAATTCTGGCTTCTGCTCTTACTAACAGACTTTTTAAGCAAGCCATAACTATTCCTCTTCAATTATTAATTATTAATTATTAGGTAATTCCTCATGTTTATTTTACCGAAAAATTAAGGTATAAATTTTCTACATTCATGGAGAAAAAAGAAAAAAATCCTTTGAGCAAATCCTCTTTTTTATAAGAAGAGGTAATTCTAAATTCTAGAATTGTTGTTGATAAGCTAAAATTGCCGCATCGGGCAAACAACAACCTTGTAAAGTTTCTGCTAAAGCTTTTTGATTTAAGTTATTACCAAAAACTTCAATACCACTAAAACGTTCTGGTCTACCTTCTAGCCACCTTGGTAAATTTAATTCTTGATATTCAGTCTCTTTTCCTAGGACAAAATCAAAGTAAAAAGCACGTCCGTCAGCAATATCAAAAATTGCTTTAGCACGCATAATTTGACCATAAGCTCCAGCAGTTAATTCTTCATACCAAAAAACATCTAAACTTGCCGGATCGATAATTTGACCCCTAGTAGGCGATCGCCAGAATTGACAATTATTAATATTACTCTCAATAGCACATCCTTCTACAGTTTGGTCTGCCCACTGATGCCATTCGCTATTTTCTGTTCCTGGTGGGATAATGGCAATACGACTGTTAGGAATGTTATCAAGCAGTGATGACATTGCATCTAGCTCTAAATAAAATCCTAATTCAATAAAAGCAACTGTACCATTACCAAGATGTTCTATGAGTTCTGACTGTTGAGCATCAGTAATAATTTTGAGATTGGGAAAATCCGTAGCCAGGCAAGTGTGGTCAATGGGAACATTGCCAGTACCAGGGCTGAAATAAATAGCAGGACTATCTTTGGGGATTTGTTTCCGAATAAAACTTGTTTTGCCGACTCCCGGTGGCCCCGCTACTACAGTAATTATAGGTTTTGACATTTGGCGTTGGTAATTTGAGGTATGATATCATTTTCCGTTCTACTAAACTTACCCAAACTTACCCAAAATGGTATTTTGAGTTTTGGAGCTAGCTTCCTGTTTCACTGAAGACCACTGACTGCAGTCTGCAACTTATCTTCTCCACAGGCTTAAAATCGGCGGAAACTCCACCTACTGATGCACATAGTTTTCTAGATTGAGCGCAGCATTAAAGTCTCTGTCAGCAGTAAATCCCCTTCTAGGGGAGCTGCGCTAACGGATAAGAGTGTTATAGAACTCTATGACCTTTACGCGACCAAAAAACTTTCTCCTTCTACTATCCTTTCTTCTTCTTTCTTCCCCTCCCCTCCTGGGAGGGGCTAGGGGGTGGGTTGGGAGGGGCTAGGGGGTGGGTTGGGAGGGGCTAGGGGGTGGGTTGGGAGGGGCGAGGGGTGGGTTGACTCCTGACTCCTGACTTCCCCTCCTGGGAGGGGTTAGGGGTGGGTTGACTCCTAAGTAATTAAGACTAATATCATACACTAATTTACCAACTCCTGACATTTTTCTTCCATAGCTCAACTTTTCAATGCTGATACGATACGGGAACTTGCCATCCTTGCCCCCGATAGGTTTCTGGCGACAGGTCCTACTTGCAAAGCAGCTAACCCACCCATAATAAATAGTTCGCAGCCAGACCAGCGCAAATATTCGTCTAATACTGGCAACCCGTTGACTATTTTCACTGGGTTAGTATTCAAGACTTCTTTTAAGATAGGTTGTTGTGTGACATCAAGTTTTGTACCTGTTGCTAACCAGATGCGATCGCATTCCCACGTCATTCCATCATCACATTTTACTTGCCAGCGATCGCTGACAAACTCAGCACCCACTACCTGACATTCCTCAAAAATAGATAACTCGTCTTGGTGTTGGTAACGGCGCAACTGAGTCATCACTGCTGGTGTCATGGAACCGCCATCTCGTGCTTGTTGAATTAACTGCCATCGTTTTTGCCAGTCAGTTTCAGCGCTAAAAGCTTTTAAATATTTTGGGCCTAACCAACCGGGTTCCGCATCAAATAATTTCTCTTTGAGCTGACGTCTGACCATCAAGGTTACGTTTGCGCCTCGTTTTAAGGCTCCCACTGCTAAGTGACCGCTAGTTAATCCTCCACCGATAATCAGCACTTTTTCCCCTCTGAGTCGCAAACCTTGCAAGTCTACTTGGTGGGAGTGACAAAGGCGTTGGTTTGGATAGGGGGTGGAAATTTTTTTTGCCCATTCTGGAAGTTGAGGTTTTCCCCCACCATTGGCAATGACTACTCGATGAGCTATGGTTGAGTTGCCATCATCTAGTTCGACTCGAAACTGAGGGTTTCCTCGGTAGGTTATGGGAGCAATGTTTGTCACTGATGCTTTGTATACTTTGTCTTCTAACTGCCAGCGACTAACTACGTCTTGGGAAAATTCTTGAAATAGTTTTGTTCCAGGTAGGTCGTAGGGAGGGAATAGTTCATTTGGGCGATTTTCCGCAAACCGACGCAGGGAATAGGGGTCTGGATCTGGGTGGTGAACGGCGGGCGATCGCAAGTGGGGTATTTCTTGGGCTGCAAATTGCTGTCCCCACTGACTCATCCAAGTGGCACTGGGGTCAAATACTATTATTTTATGGCGATACTTTTTCCGTTTTTGCAACAGATGAGTTACCAATGTTAGGGCGTGGGGCCCTGCACCTACGATGGCAATGTTGGTTTGTATTGGTAAGGACATGGAATTAGAGAACAATGGTTATGATAATGATTATCATTATATAGCGCTGTGCGCAGGCAACAGGCAACAGGCAACAGGCAACAGCTCATCTGGGGGAATAAAAAACTGTTTGCGTAGCATTCCGAAGGAATAATATAAGGCTTTTAGCTATTGGACAGTTCTTGTAATTTGTAAATATGCCAGCGCGTATTGCTATATCTATATATATAGCTGTTATGGCTGTAACGGCTCACAAACATGATTTTTCTTAGGTCATGCTGCGAACAAGCAAACAAGCTTAGATTATTTGCATATCATCTAACATAGGCTTAATTTATATCATATAGTTGCAAATACGTCAAATCAGTATATGGGTAACTTAGAGAAATTAGTTCATCATGGTTGAATCAATATGAAGCGATCGCCTGTCTAAACAACGAAATAATCAGTATTTGAGGCTTTAAAATCTCTTTAGGTAATAAACTCCCTTGGATTTTTCTTCGTTTATATTATCATGGAAGAGCTGAAACTATTGAAATTCTGTTGGCTATTTCAGGCGATTTATCTGATTTTTTGTCATCAATCTCTGACAAAGTTTAAAATTTTAAAATTAGAGGTTGAGATTGATAATTAAAACTTTTCACTTGAGCGATCGCTGAAGTGAAGAATGAGGATTAAATAAAATACAGAGATAAAAAAGCAAAAATTAAAATGTTTAAATGACCGTAATTTGATGTTGAATTAGAAATGAGTAATTGGGAAAAAAAAGTTGATGTAGTAACTATATCTGTTGCAGTAGTTGCCATAGTAATTCCTATTTTTTCACAAGAAATTAGATACTTTTTCAAACTACCAGGAAACAATTGTCAACCATGAACAAGAAGTGAGATTATCAAATACATTAAATATGGCAATAAGCTGATGTTCCGCTCAAACACATTGAATTTAGGATTCCCTAGGCGGGTTTTCGTATCTTGATGAAAAGTCGAGTGCCAAACACTCCATAATTGTTGCTAAAATCCTCTGGTCTTAGCAGACAGATTTCATTAATGGATAATTGATAATGGATAATTGATAATTACCTCTGGTTAAAACCGCTACGGAATTGAATATAAGGAAATATTATTTCTTCTCTTGGTCGATTGGATATGGCTCCGAAACCTCGCCATCCCACCCTACGGGAAGCTCCGCTAACGACCGCTTTTTTTCCCCTGAAAAGGGGAGGCTTCAAGGCGCGAATTATTTAATTATTAATTAGTTAATTATTCGGTAATAATAAGATAGATTAAATAGCAGTCAGCAGTCAGCTCTCAGCAGTCAGCATGGTTGACTTTTTTTGACGCCCAGGGGATTTATACCCCGACTCAACTATCCGGCGCTGGGGTATAAACCCTGCACTCAAAAAGCTGATAGCTGATAGCTAGTTAATGGCGTAAAAACATAGACCTTTTGTAGATATAAGTCTTGGATAGTCCATGTTTTTCAGCTTTAGCAAACAACAGACTGACGCGTTTTTGTCTATCAATGATAAAATCACTCAAAATAATATCTGCCTATTCATCTGAATGCATATTGCTTGGCTTGGAAAAAAATATCCTTTTTGTGGCAACGTTACCTACTCTAGAGAAATAACCAATGCTCTATTAGAACGGGGCTATCAGGTTAGCTTTCTTCATTTTGCTACTGAAGATAATGAACCTGATAAATGGCCAAGATTTCATGAAGTGTCTCTACCTTGTATCTATAAGTCTCAGGGTTACACCATACCTAGTCTTAAATCTAGCAAAATTTTGAGCGAGGCTTTACAGAAGCTCAAGCCTGATATTGTTCATGCTTCTTTAACTCTTTCTCCTCTTGATTTTTTACTGCCTGAAATCTGCGAAGAGCTAAATATCCCTTTAGTTGCTACTTTTCATGCCCAGTTTGATAGTAAACCGCGCAATATAAAATCGGGGACTCAATTTTTGGCTTATCAGTTATATGCTCCTTTTTTGGCACACTATGACCGAGTTATTATTTTTTCTGAAATACAGCGAGATTTCTTGGTGAAATTAGGAGTTCCTGGCCAAAAGGTAGCAGTAATTCCCAATGGTGTGGATGTAGATAAATATTGTCCTGGTTTCTCTAGTCTCAAGACTGAGTTAAATGCTCAACGTATATTTCTCTATTTAGGTCGTATTTCTACGGCTAAGAATGTTGAGTCTCTACTTAAGGCTTGGAAACATTCTGATATGGGAAATGGCAGTCATTTGATAATTGTTGGAGATGGGCCATTAGCTGCTTCTTTGCAAATTTTCTATAGCGATGTGAAGGGAGTTAGTTGGTTTGGATATGTGAGTGATGAACAACGACGAATAGAAATTTTGCGTGGTGCGGATGTGTTTATTTTACCTTCTTTGGTAGAGGGTTTGTCTTTGGCTTTGTTGGAAGCAATGTCTTGTGGTTTGGCTTGTGTGGCGACGGATGCGGGTGCTGATGGTGAGGTGTTGGAAAATGGTGCGGGTATAATTTTAAATACTCATAATGTTACTACTCAGTTGCAAACTTTATTGCCTTTGTTTAAGGATCATCCTGAATTAACTACTCTTTTGGGGCAAAAAGCTCGCCGGAGAGTTTTAGAACGTTATACTTTGAGTAGAAATATTGCTCAATTGGAAATGCTTTATTCTGAGGTTTTACAAGAAAGAAATCTCAAGTTAGGTAGTTTGATTTAAACCCACATTCCATACTATTCATAACAAGTATCAATACTTGCTAAAACCTTCAGACCTTCATTTACCAAATGTTGTCCTGTGAAATGTGGGATTGAAGAGTTTAGAGTTAAATTAGGATAGTAAAATTGAACTTATCTTATCTACTATTTTCAGGACTGGTATAGCAATTTCTCCCATATTTTTTGCAGCATCTTTAAGTCCTTCAAGACTCATTTCATACCATTTACGTCGTGGTTGAGTTTTTGTTGATTCTTTAACAAGGGTTTCTGCATCTTGCGCCATAGTTTCTACTGTTTCAGCTTGTTCAGGAGTTGCTTTTTTATTCACTTCATTAATAGCTTTCAACAATTGGTCTAACAAATTCTTGATATCGTCGTCTACCTTAGTTTCTGCCAAAGTGTTGAAACTATTTTCAATACTATTAGTAACAGTAAATTGGTCTGAAATTTTAGCATTACTGCCAGCTGAAATTTTGGTATCACCACCAATTTTAATAACTCTCTCTTCTGTCATTGTCTCCTCCAAGATATTATCTCCTTTGTGTGATTCTTGAATTATAACTTGATTGACAGGAGACTCAAAAGTAATTTCTCTAGATTTTTGGTTTGATGTTTCTGATAATGTATTACTGTTTTTTGTCTCTAGTTCTTTCTTAATTTCATCGGTTAATTCAAGTAAGGCAGATATAATTCGACTTTTCTGTATTGTTATTGTCTCTGAACTAACAATACCTTTTCGTTCGTCTGTTAAAATCAGCTTTAACCTAGCTTGATGTACCAAAGCTTCATTATGAAACCGAGAAGAGTATTTGCTAGTTAATTCAAGCATTTGTTGACTTGCACCTTCTAAATTACCATCCTGAATTGAATTTCTTATCTGATAAATATTCATAATTTAAACTATTCTTTGGGCAATGATAAAACTCGATTTAAAAGCATTTTTTGTAGTGGTACAAAAAAATTAATAAAAAACAATTTCATTTCTTTCGTTGTTACGCTAGTATTCGTTGTTACGCTAGTATTTGATGTTGTATAAATGGTAAAAAATAAAAAACCTACTGCAATGGGTAAACTAAGAAAATTAATATATAGAAAATCAAAGTATTTTCTTTTTTTTGATAATTTAAGGAGTGTTGGTATTGGTGAGTAATCTTTTCTATATTCTTCAACTATTAAATCAACAAACTCTAAAATAGAAAAAGTTAAACCTGAAAATTTTTCCCTGATAGTTTCTTCTGAAGAACTAGACTTTCGTTTATCTTCTCTTAGTTCAGTATAGCGACGCTGAAAATCAATTGCTTCATATTTACGTTTTTTATAAACTGCAAAATCATCAGCAAAATCCATTACTCTTTTAGTAGCTAAATCAAGCTGATGATCTTGAATCAGCCTTTTTATTTCTTGCTGAAAGTCTTCAAGTTGTCGATTTAGTTTTTCTAATTCTCCTTTCATTGCTTGCATCCTAAAGTTGGTCTAAATTAAATACTAATACTAATCATTTAAGATTAGGTTTAACTTAGCTTTATGTCCCAAAACTTCATTGTAAAAGCGAGAAGAGAATTTGCTAGTTAATTCAAGCATTTGTTGACTTGCGCCTTCTAAATTACCATCCTGAATTGAGATTTTTATCTGATAAATATCCATAATTTAAACTATTCTTTGGGTAATGATAAAACATGATTTAAAATCTTTTTTTGCAGCGGTACAAAACATGAATATACTGCAAAAAATTTAATTAAAATCCATGTATGTTCTGTTGCGCCGTTGCTTGGTGCGAGATAAAGTGAAAAAATCAAAACACCTACTGCAATAGGTAAACTAAGAAAATTAATATATAGAAACTGAGCGTATTTTCTTTTTTTTAGTAATTGAATAGATGTAATAATCATAAATAAAACAATTAAGAATACAAATCCTACTAAGATTTGTAGGCCGGAGTCAGATAAATCAATATGAAAAAATATTGCGTCTATAAATGCAAAAAAATTACTGTTACTACTACTTAAAAATACACCCAAAAATATACTTAAAATTGTTGAAATTATTATATAAAATATAATCCAACCAATAATCCGCCAATTACTATGTTTTCTAATTATTAAAAAGAATATTCCTAAGATTGCAAAGATTGTATGAAACCACCAATGAATGTCGTATGGTAATTGACTAGAGGACTCATATATATCATTAGTTATGAATTCTTGAATATCTTGACAAATAGCTAACGATTCATAACTTTCTTCTCCCTGATAAGAAAATTTAGATTGCCATTTAATCGACAATGAGTTTTTTGCTTTTACATCTTTTATCAATCTCTCGAACTTGTCTGTATTCGACAATTCCAATTGCTTCAGGTATTCTGATTGCCTCACCCATTTCAAAGAGTTTTTTGTTTCTATATCTTTTCTCAATCTCTCGAACTTGTCTGTATCCAAAAATCCTTTTCTGTTCAGGTATTCTAATCGATCCAACAAGAAAAAAGTATCCAAACCACAATCAGTTTGATGAGTAATAATAGTATCTCTATCATTATTTGCTACCCTATGAATTGCTGTAGCAGTCATCGTTAATGAACTAGAAATAATAATAATGGTACACATTGTATAAATAATTATTTCCATAATTCCATCAGTAAAACTGTAATTTCCGTATTCCTTTTCAATATTAAATAAACACTGTTTTAAAAACCAATAAACAAACGCTGCCACTTCAATTAACATTACTACGAGAATGATAAACTGAATAAATTCATCTATTAAATGAGATTGACTAGATTCACTAAAAAATATGAAAACTAGAAAATTCAAGATTATATTTGCCCAAACTCCATAATAAAAAACATAGTGTATTTTTGAAATCCATATTCTAGGATAATTAAGCAACAAATATCTATCCAATCTCTTGATAAATCTAGGATTTAAAAAATCTATTATTAGCTGTGGAGTTTTCATTTTTATGTCTTAAATAAACGTCGAGTTGATTTACTTATATCTCTAAAGTATTTCAAGGTAATATCATGGTTGATAAAAAGTTTAATAAAGTCATTACTACCAATATTTTTTGAGGCGTTGATAATATATTGATTGTGACCAACTATTTCAATTTCAGTATATGATATTTCTTCAAGCAAATCCATTAATTCATTTTTTGAGAGATTACAACCTAATTCAAAAGCATTTTCTTCCCTATCTTTACAAAAATCTTCTAAATTGCCATTGTAAATTACAGCACCCTCTTTGATAAAAATAATATTGTCAGTAATACTTTCAACTTCATATAAATGTTGTGAAGTCAAAAGTATAGTCTTAGGATGAGCAAGAGAATCAGCTAAATATCTTAAATCCTGTAAGAATAGTAACTGAGTATTAACATCAAGATTTGCTAAAGGTTCATCTAATATTAAAAATCGAGGATTACAGACTAATGCTTTAGCTAATGCAAATCGCATTTTAAAACCACCAGAAATCTCATTCCAAGTTGCATTTCTATACTTATCTAAACCAAGTCGCCAGAGAATAAAATCAACTTCATCTTCATTTTCTTCTCCTCTAATACCATGAATAGCTGCTGCAAAATGCAGATTATCAACTAGCGTTCCTGTCCATTTTGGCAACTCTTGAGGAACATATCCTATTTGTTGTTTTATTTTGTACCAAGATTTATCTTTTGATTTTGTCAAAGCTGGATATTTAATAATACCGCTGGTTTCCTTTAACTCACCAGCAATTATTCTTAATAAAGTCGTTTTCCCATTACCATTTTCACCAACAAGAGAGGTTATTTCACCAAATTTTAATTCTAATTCCGATACAGATAACTGGAAGTCTGTTAATTTACCTGAATATTTTTTGGTGATATTTCTGACATTAGCTACTACATTAGAGCTTTCAATATTTGATTGTTTTTGCTTTTTCCGTGATGCCTTGATTTTTTCTAATGGAGTTTGTGGTATGTTTTTTTCAGTATTTTCTTGGTCTAGATGTTTTTTATTACCATTGGTAGTGTTATATTTTGGATTAGATTTGGAAGGAGGCTTATTTTTATCTTCTTGTGGAGGAACAAGTGTTGGTATTGGTGAGTAATCTTTTCTATATTCTTCAACTATTAAATCAACAAATTCTAAAACAGAAAAAGTTAAACCTGAAAATTTTTCCCTGATAGTTTCTTCTGAAGAACTAGACTTTCGTTTATCTTCTCTCAGTTCAGTATAGCGACGCTGAAAATCAATTGCTTCATATTTCCGTTTTTTATAAACTGCAAAATCATCAGCAAAATCCATTACTCTTTTAGTAGCTAAATCAAGCTGATTATCTTGAATCAGCTTTTGTATTTCTTGCTGAAAGTCTTCAGGTTGCCGATTTAGTTTTTCTGATTCTGCTGGCATTACTTGCATCCTAAAGTCGGTCTAAATTAAAATATCAACGCCAATTATTTGTTAGTATTGGTGAGTAATTTTCTCTATATTCTTCAACTATTAAATCAACAAATTCTAAAACAGAAAAAGTTAAACCTGAAAATTTTTCCCTGATATTTTCTTCTGAAGAACTAGACTTTCGTTTATCTTCCCTCAGTTCAGTATAGCGACGCTGAAAATCAATTGCTTCATATTTCCGTTTTTTATAAACTGCAAAATCATCAGCAAAATCCATTACTCTTTTAGTAGCTAAATCAAGCTGATTATCTTGAATCAGCTTTT